>JBAZLW010000053.1:0-12073 GCA_041650095.1 Hydrogenophilaceae bacterium
ACCATCGGCACGAAATGGATGAACTCCTTGCCGAATTTCACCAGCAGCAGCGCCAGCGCCAGCACCAGACCGAGGTAGAACGGGGCGAGCAGCCAGCGGCTGTTGAAGATCAGGCTTTCCAGTGTGCTCTCGAGTCGTTTCATTGCGGGGGTTCCTTGCGGGTGGCGTACAGACTGGCGGCCACGGAGGAGGCCAGGATCAGGCCGACGATGCCCAGCGCCAGGCCGATCGGCACCTTGTAGAAGTCGACGATGAGCATCTTGCTGCCGACGAACACCAGCACGAAGGCCAGGCCGTACTTGAGCAGATGGAAGCGGCCGTTGAGGTCGTGCAGGACGAAATACATCGAGCGCAGGCCCATGATGGCGAAGATGTTGGAGGTGAAGACGATGAACGGGTCGGTGGTGACGGCGAAGATGGCCGGGATGCTGTCGACCGCGAAGATCACGTCCGAGGCCTCGATCAGGACCAGGACCAGGAACAGCGGCGTGAACCAGCGCAGGCCATCCTTCATCACCGTGAAGCGTTCGCCGTGGTATTCGTGGGTGATGCGCAGGTGGCCGCGCATCCATTTCAGGATCGGGTTCTTGGCCAGGTCCGACTCTGCCTCGGCGAAGATCAGCATCTTGAAGCCGGTGATGACCAGGAAGGCGCCGAACAGGTAGAGCACCCAGTGGAACTGCTGCACCAGCCAGGCGCCGCCCAGGATCATGCCGGCGCGCATGACGATGGCCCCCAGCACGCCGTAGACCAGCACCCGGCGCTGGTACTCCGCCGGCACGGCAAAGAAGCCGAAGATCATGATGAAGACGAAGATGTTGTCGACCGACAGCGACAACTCGATCAGGTAGCCGGTGAGGAACTCCAGCGCCTTGGCGTTGGCGACCTCGCGCCCGACGCTGCCGTCCAGCCACCACCACATCAGGGCGGCAAAGGACAGCGACAGGGTCACCCAGACGCCGGTCCAGCCCAGGGCCTCCCGGACCGAGACCTTGTGCGCGCTCTTGCCGCCGAGGACGAACAGGTCCAGGGCCAGCATGGCCAGGACGAAGGCGATGAAGCCGGCCCAGAAGACCGGGGTGACGACGCTGGAGAGTTCCATTTAGCGGATCTCGACCTGTTTCTGCAGCGCAGCGATGCGCTCTTCCAGGGGCGGGTGGGTCATGAACAGGCGCTTCAGCCCGCCGCCACCGCCGCCGGCGATGCCGAAGGCGGCCATCTTCTCGGGCAGCGGCGCCGGATGCAGCGAGTTCAGCCGCTGCAGGGCGGCGATCATGTTGCGCCGGCCGGCCAGCGAGGCGCCACCGGTGTCGGCGCGGAATTCACGCTGGCGCGAGAACCACATCACGATCATCGAGGCGAGAATGCCCAGGACCATCTCGGCGATGATCATGGTGACGAAGAAGGCCGGGCCGGTGCCGCGCTCGGTCTTGAACACGACTTTGTCGACCACGTAGCCGATCACGCGCGAGAAGAACATCACGAAGGTGTTCACCACGCCCTGGATCAGGGTCATGGTGACCATGTCGCCGTTGGCCACGTGGGCGATCTCATGGCCCAGCACCGCCTCCGCCTCGTCCCGGGTCATGCTGCGCAGCAGGCCGGTGGAGACGGCGACCAGCGAGCTGTTCTTGCTCATGCCGGTGGCGAAGGCGTTGACCTCGGGGGCATCCCAGATCGCCACCTCGGGCATCTTGATACCGGCGACCTGGGCCTGGCGTGCCACGGTCTGCATCAGCCAGAGTTCCTCCTGGCCGCGCGGGTCGGTGATGACCCGGGCGCCGACCGAGCGCTTGGCCATCCACTTGGAGATGGCCAGGGAGATGAAGGCGCCACCGAAGCCCATGATGGCGGCGAAGACGAGCAGGTTGCCGAGATCCAGCCCCTGTTCGTTCAGGTAGGGCTCGACGCCGAGCAGGCGCATGGTGATGGAGAGCACCAGCACGATGGCCAGGTTGGTAGCCAGGAACAGCGCAATGCGTTTCATGACGATACTCCGAGAGACAAATTAGGACAGTGGCCATGGTAGGGCAAGTCATCAGTCAGTAAAATTCGAATATCTCTTACAATTAATTCGTATTTTACGAACAGTAACGGAATGCTCAACTATAAGCAGCTGCACTATTTCTGGAGCGTGGCCAAGGCCGGCGGCATCAGCCGCGCCGCCGAGCGCCTGCACCTGACGCCGCAGACCCTGTCCGGCCAGATCGCCCTGCTCGAGGACAAGCTCGGCACGCCGCTGTTCCGCCGCGTCGGCCGCCGCCTGGAACTGAACGACACCGGCCGCCTGGCGCTGTCCTACGCCGAGGACATCTTCCGCACCGGCGGCGAACTGGAAGAGGTGTTGCGCGGCAGCCAGGCCGGCCGGCCGCTGCAGTTCCGGGTCGGCATCGCCGATGTCCTGCCGAAATCGGTCGCCTACCGCCTGCTCGCCCCGGCCATGGCCCTGCCCGAGCCGGTCCGCATCGTCTGCCGGGAGGACAAACTGGACCGCCTGCTCGGCGAACTGGCCATGCACCGCCTCGACCTGGTCCTGGCCGATAGCCCGATGCCGGACCAGGCCGAGGTCCGGGGCTACAGCCACAAGCTGGGCGAGTGCGGCGTCACCTTCTTCGCCAGCCCCGGCCTGGCGGCCGGCCTGGACGGCGGCTTCCCCGCCTGCCTGAACGACGCCCCGCTCCTGGTGCCGGGCGAGGGCACCGCCATGCGCGGCCATCTGATGCGCTGGCTGACCGCCCAGGGCCTGCACCCGCGCATCGCCGGCGAGTTCGACGACAGCGCCCTGATGAACGCCTTCGGCCAGGGCGGCAGCGGCGTCTTCCCGGCCCCGAGCGTCATTGCCGACGAGGTCTGCCGGCAACATGGCGTGACCATGCTGGGCCACACCGAGACCGTTTCGGAACGCTTCTATGCCATCTCGGTGGAACGCCGCCTCAGCCACCCGGCCGTGCTGGCCATCCTCCAGGCGGCGAGCCGGGACCTGTTCGGCGAAGATGTGATATATCCTCCGGGCAGCCACATCGCCACCGACACGCATAAACCATGACCCCCGCCCTGCTTGACACCGCCGCCGCCGCCCTGGCCGAAATGCTCGCCTTCACGCAACCGGCCGATGCCGTGCTGTCGGCCTTCTTCCGCAAACTCCCCAAGCTGGGCGGCCGCGAGCGCGGCTTCATCGCCGAATCGGTCTATGGCGTGATCCGCCGCCTGCGCAGCCTGGAACAGGTCACCGAAGGCCGCGTTTCGCGCCGCCTGCTGCTGGCCTGGCTGGCCCGGCACGGCGGCCACACCCTGCGCGAATTCGAGGACGTGGTCACCAAGAACGAGCTGGAATGGCTGAAGGCCCTCAAGGGCGTCCGCCTAGACGAGGCCGCGCCGGCGGTGAAACTGGACCTGCCGGACTGGCTGTACGAACGCCTGGCGGCTCAGTACGGCGACCAGCTGGAGGCGCTGATGGCGGCCATGAACCGACCTGCGCCACTCGATCTTCGGGTCAGCCGGATGAGCCGGGAGGCGGCCCAGTCCGACCTGTTCGCCGCCGGCATCGAGGGCGAATTGACGCCCTGGTCTCCTTGGGGCCTGAGACTGAAGGGCAAGCCGGCCCTGAACCGCAACGCACTGTTCAACGAAGGCGTGATCGAGGTGCAGGACGAGGGCAGCCAGCTCCTGGCCCTGCTGACCGGGGCCCGGCGCGGCGAGATGGTGTGCGACTTCTGCGCTGGCGCCGGCGGCAAGACCCTGGCCCTGGGCGCCATGATGAAGAACACCGGCCGCCTCTATGCCTTCGACGTGTCCGAGAAGCGCCTGGCCAACCTGAAGCCGCGCCTGGCCCGCTCGCAACTCTCCAACGTGCAGCCGCAACTGCTGGCCAGCGAGAACGACACCAAGGTGAAGCGTCTGGCCGGCAAGTTCGACCGCGTCCTGGTCGACGCGCCCTGCTCCGGCCTTGGCACCCTGCGCCGCAACCCGGACCTGAAGTGGCGCCAGACGCCGGAGTCGGTCATCGAGCTGAGCGCCAAGCAGGCCGCCATTCTGGCCTCGGCCGCCCGTCTGGTGAAAGCCGGCGGCCGCCTGGTCTACGCGACGTGCAGCCTGCTGCCGGAGGAAAACGAGGCCATCGTCGAGGCCTTCCTGGCAGCGCACCCGGACTTCATCCTCAAACCCGCCGGCACGGTCCTGGCCGAGCAGAACGTGGCCCTGGCGATGGGCGACTACCTGCGCCTGGACCCGCGCACGCACAGTACCGACGGCTTCTTCGCCGCCGCACTGGAACGCCTGGGGTGAGAGCGTGGCTCTGCCTGCTCGCGGCGCTGACCGGCGTACCGGCCCTCGCCTCGCCACCGCTTGAGTTCAACCTGCAAGGCCGCGCCCAGGTCGCCTTCACCCCCGGCGACGATGCCGGCGCCTTGGTGGTCGAGGCCATCGCTCAGGCGAAACGCCAGGTCCTGGTCCAAGCCTACAGCTTCACCCACCGGGCCATCGCCGAGGCCCTGGTCACGGCCAGGCGACGTGGTGTCGAAGTACTGGTGATCGCAGACCATGACCAGGACGCCCATGTCGCGACGACAAAGATCGGCTACCTGGCCGCACAGGGCATACCGGTCTGGCTGGATGCCATGCATGCCGCCGCCCACAACAAGGTGATGGTGATCGATGCCGGCCGACCCGACGCGGCCGTGATCACCGGCAGCTTCAACTTCACCCACGCGGCCCAGTACCGCAACGCCGAGAACTTGCTTATCCTGCGTGGCAATCCGCTGCTGGCGGAGGCCTACGCCGCCAATTGGCGGCGCCACCGCATCCATTCGCTACCCGTACGCCCATGAACCCGATCGTCCCCACCAAACCGCCTGTCGAAAACCTGGTCGACGCCCTGCTGTCCGACCTGTCGAATACCGTCCTGCTGACCCAGGCCAGCATCATTCTGGCCGCCCTGGTCCTGGCCTGGTTCGGGGTGCGCCGGTTGCTCCGGCGCTTCCCAGACGAGACGCGCACGGCCTGGCACATCGGGGAATGGCCGCGTTTCCTGGTGCCCATGCTGGCGCTCATGCAGATCCTGCTGGCCCGGCCACTGCTGCAGCACAGCCAGAGCGTGCACCTGCTCAACCTGGCAGAACCCCTGCTGATGTCGATGTTCACCATCCAGTTGAGCTTCTTCTTCCTGCGCAGCATCTTCAACCCCGGCCCCGGACTGCGCGCGGTGGAACGGGTGGTGTCGTGGATGGTCTGGGGCGCCGTGGCCCTGCACATCATGGGTTACCTCACTCCCATGATCGAGTCGCTCGACGCCATCGGCTTCAGCCTCGGCAAGCAGCACATCTCCCTCTATACCGCCCTGATCGGCCTGCTCTCGGTCGCCGTCACCCTGATCACCGCGCTCTCGGTCGGCCGCCTGATCGAAAACCGCCTGATCGCCGGCAGCAACCTCAACCCCAACATCAAGCTGGCCCTGAGCAAGATCATCCGAAGCCTGCTGCTGGTGGTCGCCGTGCTGGTCGCCCTGCCCCTGGTCGGCATCGACATCACCGTGCTGTCGGTCTTCGGCGGCGCGCTCGGGGTCGGCCTCGGCCTCGGTCTACAGAAGATCGCCAGCAACTACTTCTCCGGTTTCACCCTGCTGCTGGAACAGTCGATCCGCATCGGCGACATGGTGACCGTGGACGGCCGCTTCGGCGAGGTCAAGGAGATCGCCACCCGCTATACCGTCATCCGCGGCCGCGACGGCACCGAATACATCCTGCCCAACGAGAGTCTGATCACCGCCCCGGTGATCAACCACACCCTGGCCGACCGGGAAAACCGCATCAGCATCCCGGTCCAGGTCGCCTACGGCGCCGACCTGAACAAGGTGCGCGAGATCATGCTGGCGGCCGCCGCCAACCATCCGCGCGTCATCAGCAGCCAGGAGCCGCGCGTGCTGCTGACCGGCTTCGGCGACAACGGCATCAACATGGAACTGCGCATCTGGATGATGGACCCCGAGGAAGGTCTGGGCCGGCTGAAATCCGATATCAACTGGGCGATCTGGGAGGCCTTCCAGCGCGAGGGCATCGAGATCCCATTCCCGCAGCGGGTGGTGCACATGGCCCAAAACAACCTATAAGAAAGGCATAGCGAAGCCAAGTTCGGGATATCCCGCCCGGCTTCCTGCATGGCCGATAGGCGCGATAGCGCAGGCAAAACACCCGAGGAGCCGCCACCATGACCGCTGCCCGTTCCCGATTCCTGGTCCTGATGCTGCTCGGATCGCTCCTCGCGCTGCTGCCTGCGCACCCTGCCCTGGCCTATGAGGCACCGGCCTTCCAGGGCGATGTACTGGACGAGGCCGGGCTGCTCGCCGAAGCGGACAGGGCGTCCCTGATCGAGCGCATCAAGGTGTTGCGCGAGGCAAACGGCATCTGGGCGGTCGTTTATGTCGCCCGCAGCCTCCAGGACGACAGCATCGAGAACGCGGCCGTGGTCACCTTCGAAAAGTGGCAGCTCGGCCAGGCCGGCAAGGACAATGGTCTGCTGGTGCTCATCGCCCCCTCCGAACGGAAGATGCGCATCGAGGTAGGTTACGGCCTGGAGGGCACCCTCACAGACGCCTTCTGCAAGCGGGTGATCGATGAAATCTACCAGCCCGCCTTCCGCGACCAGCGTTTCACCGACGGCCTCATGCAGGGCTTCGAGGTCATGGCCCGGCAGGCACAGGGTGAGGACCCGCTGCCGGAAGCCGCTTATGAAGGTAACGGCGAGACCACGATGGATTTCGATGGGGCGGCCTTTCTGCAACACTTCCTGACCGGCGTCGGCGCCAACCTACTGCTCCCCGTCCTCTATCTTCTGGCCCGCGCATACGGACGGGCGAAGGGCCGGCTGAAAGGCCAGAGCCCGCCCATCGGAGCCAAGTTGCTGTTCGTCCTGTTCGCGTTCCTCGGCGCCTTTTTCGGCCTGTTCTTCGCCGTGTTCGGCTTTGCCTTCCCCTCGGATCCGGAGGTCATGGTCGGTCTGGTTTTGATGAATACCCTTTTCGTCGGGCTGATCTCCCTGCCTTTCCTGATCCAGGCCCGCACCTACCTGTCCGCCTCGGCCTACCGGCGTGGGCAGGCACGCGACAGGCTGATGCGGATACGCAAACGTTCCAAGGTGAAGCGCAAGATATTCGGTGTCTGGTTCGACCCGGCCGAGGTGCCGACGAGCCGGGGCGGCACCAAACCGGAGCCCCGGAGTTCCTCCGGCTCGTCCTTTGGTTCCAGCTCAAGTTCATCATCTTCCTCGGGCGGCGGCCGTTCCGGCGGCGGCGGGGCATCCGGCAGTTGGTAACCAGGGCTTAAACAGGGTTGAAGCGGGGTCTCGCCAGCTTGAATCGGCAGACCATTGATCTCTCAAGCATTTCTGTCAAGGCGGGTCTATATACAGGATATCCGGATCGACATTAAGGAGAGCGTATGAAGCGTAAAGCGATGATCGTGAGTATGGCAGTTGCGACTGGCTTTCCCGGATGGGCGATGGCAAAGGGTGCCAAGGCGCCGGGCGATGAGCGGCCCAGTGCCGCCGGCGTTCAGGCTCATGGACTGGTCAAGGCAGATCAGGACTTGCAACCCGTCCCTGCGTACCCTGATGAAAGCTCAGTCGAGGTTCGGAACAATACGAAGGAGTTGCTTGCCCGCGTCAAGTCCACCTTGATGGCTGCGACAGTCCCGGCAGCGGTCGATCTCCGCGCCAGCCAATGGAAGATGGAGATGATGGAGAGCAGCGCCATGACCGGAGCTGATGACAGCGACGACCCCCGCCTGCAGCAAGCCAGGCCCGTTGGGGTGGCATTCCGGCTGAGATTCTGAGCCTGACGACTTTCAACAGGCAACAAATAAAAAACCCGCCTAGGCGGGTTTTTTATTACCGGAAGGACCGCTGAATTTACTTCAGCTTGATTTCCTTGTACTCGACGTGCTTGCGAGCCTTGGGATCGAACTTCATGATCGCCATCTTCTCGGGCATGGTCTTCTTGTTCTTGGTCGTGGTGTAGAAGTGACCGGTGCCCGCAGTGGACTCCAGCTTGATCTTTTCGCGTCCGCCTTTAGCCATGATTCAGCCCCTTAGATCTTGTCGCCACGAGCACGCATATCGGCCAGGACGGAGTCGATGCCGTTCTTGTCGATGGTACGCAACGCAGCGTTGGTCAGGCGCAGACGCACCCAACGGTTTTCACTTTCAACCCAGAAACGACGGCTCTGCAGATTGGGCAGAAAACGACGCTTGGTCTTGTTGTTCGCGTGGGAAACATTGTTACCCACCATCGGCTTCTTGCCGGTCACTTGGCATACGCGGGCCATAGGACACCTGTGGTTTGGATCTGAGAAAGACGCGGTTTATATCACAGATAATTTCCATCAGTCAAAGCAAACCCTGTTCAGCAAATGATAAACCGGCGTTGCCGGCCACCACGAAATGGTCCAGCACCTTGACGTCGACCAGCGCCAGCGCGGCCTTGAGCTGGTCGGTGAGCCAGCGGTCGGCCTGTGACGGTTCCGCCACACCGGATGGATGATTGTGCGCCAGGATCACCCCGGCCGCGTTGTGCGCCAGCGCCCGCTTGACCACCTCGCGCGGGTAGACCGAGGTCTGGGTCAGGCTGCCGCGGAACAGTTCCTCCGCCACCAGGACCCGGTTCTGGGCGTCCAGAAACACCGCCAGAAAGACCTCGTGCGCCAGGCCAGCCAATTTCAGACGCAGGAAATCGCGCACCGCCGCGGGCGATGACAAGGCATCGCGGCTGCGCATTTCCTCAGCCAGGGCACGCCGGCTCATCTCCAGCACGGCCTGGAGCTGGGCATACTTGGCATCGCCCAAACCTTTCACTTGCGTGCAGGCCTGCCGGCTGGCGAAGAACAGGCCGTTCAGGCTGCCGAACTCGGTCATCAGCTCGCGCGCCAGATCGACCGCACTCTTGCCGCGCACGCCGACCCGCAGAAAGATGGCCAGCAATTCGGCATCGGACAGGGCCTGCGCGCCCTCCTGCAACAGACGTTCGCGCGGCCGTTCACCCACCGGCCAATCGGTTATCGCCATGACGGCCTCCCTTATTTGTAGAATGCGGCTTAATTCTTACCCGGATTGGGCCATGGAAACCACTCTGAAACGCATCATCCTCGGCGTCACCGGCGGCGTCGCGGCCTACAAGGCGGCCGAACTGGCGCGCCTGCTGGTGAAGCGCGGCGTCGAGGTGCAGGTGGTGATGACCGCCGCCGCCACGCATTTCATCGGCACGGCCACCTTCCAAGCGATCACCGGCCGGCCGGTCTACACCGACCTGTGGGACGCCCGGGTCGCCAACGGCATGGCCCACATCGACCTCTCGCGCGAGGCCGACCTGATCCTGGTCGCGCCCGCCTCGGCCGACTTCCTGGCCAAGCTGGCGCACGGCCGCGCCGACGACCTGCTGTCCACCCTGTGCCTGGCGCGCGACTGCCCGCTCCTGGTTGCCCCGGCGATGAACCGGCAGATGTGGGAAAACCCGGCCACCCTGCGCAACGCCGATCTGCTGGCCGACGACGACATCGAACTGATCGGCCCCACCCATGGCGAACAGGCCTGTGGCGAGACCGGCTATGGCCGCATGCTGGAACCGGAAGCGATCCTCGACGCCGTCGACGCCTACCTGCAGCCCAAGACCCTGCGCGGACTCAACCTGCTGATCACCGCCGGACCAACCTACGAGGCCATCGACGCGGTGCGCGGCATCACCAACCGGTCCTCCGGCAAGATGGGTTACGCGGTCGCCAAGGCGGCCGTCGAGGCCGGCGCCAAGGTCACCCTGATCTCCGGCCCGACCGGCCTGGCGCTGCCTGAGGTGACTGAAAAGGTCGCCGTCACCAGCGCCCAGGAGATGCTCGAAGCGGTCGAAGCCCGTGTCGACGAGGCCGACATCTTCATCTCGGTCGCCGCCGTGGCCGACTACTACGTGCTCAATCCGTCGGAAAACAAGATCAAGAAGGACGCCCACATCCTGACCCTGGAACTGGCGCCCAATCCGGACATCCTGGCCAACGTCAGCAGCCTGGACAAGCCGCCCTTCTGCGTCGGCTTTGCCGCCGAGAGCGAGAACCTGGAGGAATATGCCGAACTCAAGAGGAAGCGCAAGCACCTGCCGCTGATCGTCGCCAACGACGCCCAGTCCGCCATCGGCAGCGACGAGGTCGAACTGGTCCTGCTCGACGACGAAGGCCGCCACGTCCTGGAAAAGGCCGACAAGTCCAGCCAGGCACGCCGCCTGATCGCCCACATCGCCAAACTCTACAACGCGAGATATCAATAGCCATGCACGTCGACCTGAAGATCCTGGACCCGCGCGTCCGCGAGCAACTGCCCCACTACGCCACCCCCGGCAGCGCCGGCCTCGACCTGCGCGCCTGCCTGGAGACGGCCATGGTGCTGAACCCGGGCGAGACCCAGTTGATCCCCACCGGCCTGGCCATCCACCTGGCCGACCCCGGTTACGCGGCGATGATCCTGCCCCGCTCCGGCCTCGGCCACAAACACGGCGTGGTCCTGGGCAACCTGGTCGGCCTGATCGACTCCGACTACCAAGGCCAGCTCATGGTCTCGCTCTGGAACCGGGGCCAGTCCGCCTTCACCATCGAGCCGTTCGAGCGCATCGCCCAGATGGTCATCGTCCCAGTGGTGCAGGCCGAGTTCCGCATGGTCGAGGAGTTCGGCGACAGCGAACGCGGCGAAGGCGGCTTCGGCAGCACCGGCAAGCATTAGGACGCCGCAACCATGCGCCGCACCGGCACCGTCATGATCGTGCTCGGCTGGCTGCTCCTGGCCGGCCTGATCTGGTGGGGCTTCAACGGCTACCTGAACCCCAACGCGCAACTCGCCAACGTCACCGTGGCAAACGGCGAGGTGGTGCTCAAGCGCGGCCCGGACGGCCATTTCCGCGCCCCCGGGCGGATCAACGGCCAGCCGGTCGACTTCCTGGTCGACACCGGCGCCACCGTGGTCGCGGTACCCGAACAGCTCGCCCGGCGGCTTCGGCTCGCACCCGGCCGGGCCCAGCGCGTGCACACCGCCAACGGCGAGGCCGTGGCCTACTCGACCCGGCTGGACGAGGTCAACCTGGGCGGCGCCGCGGCCTACGACGTGGCCGCCAACATCGTCCCCGGCATGGCCGGCGGCGAGGCCTTGATGGGCATGAGCTTCCTGGCCCGGTTCGAGATCGCCATGAACGGCGACGAGATGCGCATACGCGGCCGCTGAGCGTCGTCGACAATCCGCCCGCCGCAGTGGCCGGCCTCCTGCCCGCGAGCGACAGATCAAACACGCGAGGTCGCCAATCTTGAATGCGGCGGTTACCCTTCGCCCTCTACCCCTCTCTCGGCAGAACGCCTCCATGAATTCGGAACATTTCATCCCCGGCAAGGACGCCTCCCTGGAAGCCTCCATCGCCACCATGCAGGCCAAGTTATCGGCCCTTGGCTTCCACATCGAGGAGCGCTCCTGGCTCAACCCGGTGGCAGGCATCTGGTCGGTGCATGTGCGCGACCGCGACTGCCCACTGCTGTTCACCAACGGCAAGGGCTCGACCCGGCTGGCCTGCCTGGCGAGCGCACTGGGCGAGTTCTTCGAGCGCCTGTCCTGCAACTACTTCTGGACCCACTACTACCTGGGCGAGGCCGCGGCCTCGCGCGCCTACGCGCATTACCCGCGCGAACGCTGGTTCCAGCCGGGCGACAAAGGCGCCTGGCCCGAGGCGCTGCTGACCCCCGAACTGCAGCGGTTCTACAACCCGGACGGCCGCATCGGCGCCGACCTGCTGGCGGACTTCAACTCCGGCGCGGCCGAACGCGGCATCTGCGCCCTGCCCTATGTGCGCGAACGCGACAGTGCCGAGGTCTGGTTCCCGGTCAACATCATCGGCAACCTCTACGTCAGCAACGGCATGTCGGCCGGCAACACGCCCGCCGAGGCGCGCAGCCAGGCCCTGTCGGAAATCTTCGAGCGCCACGTCAAGTTCCGCATCATCGCCGAGGGACTGTGCCTGCCGGACGTGCCGGACGAGGTAATCGCCCGCTATCCGCGCATCGCCGAC
>JBAZLW010000054.1:0-12017 GCA_041650095.1 Hydrogenophilaceae bacterium
CCGCCGCCTCGCCCAGCAGCAGGGGGTATGGAATGGCCTCGGCGTCGGCATAGGCGCCGACCTTGTCGGCGGCATCGAGGGCGACGCCGACGAATTGCAGGCCCTGGGCGCCGTATTGCCGCTGCAGGCGGATAAAGCCGGGGATCTCCTTGCGGCAGGGCGGGCACCAGGGCGCCCAGAAATTGAGCACCATCACCTTGCCGCGCCACTGGCCGATCGCCTGGCTGCGTCCGGCCAGGTCGGGCAGGGCGGCGGCCCAGACGGCGCCGAGGTCGACCGGCTCGGCCATGCCGGGGCGCGGCTCGGGCGGCGCCGCCAGGCGCAGGGCGCCGGCGCTGGCCAGGCCGAGCAGGAGGGCCGCGGTTATGGCAATGGCGACCGGGTGTTTCAAGGAATCGCCTTGTCCAGGCTCTGCAGGAATTTTTCCGGCGGTTCGTAGCCAACCACGCGGTAGGCGGCCTCCTGCCCGGACTGGTCGAAGAAGATCATGCCGGGCGGGCCGAACAGGCCGAAGCGCTTGAGCAGGGCCTTGTCGTCGGCGCTGTTGGCGGTGACGTCGACCTGAAGCAGCACGGCATCCTTCAGGCGGGCCTGCACCCTGGCGTCGGAAAAGGTGAAGCGTTCCATCTCCTTGCACGACACGCACCAGTCGGCATAGAAGTCGAGCATGACGTACTTGCCCTGGGCCGCCTGCACGGCCGCATCCAGTTCGGCTACGTTCTTGACCCTCTTGAAGGCGAGGTGCGTCGATTCCTGCGCGGTGGCAGTGCCGGCCTTGAACACCGAGAGCGGCTGCAGCAGGTCGCGGCCGCCGCCCAGCGCGCCCAGGAGCAGGGCGACGCCGGCGATCAGGATGATGATGCCGATGCCCTTCCAGAAGCGCTGCCAGCCGTTGGCATGGGCGGCCAGGGGGTCGACCGCGTGCAGGTAGACGCCGGAGACGATCAGCAACGCGGCCCAGACCAGCATCTGGGCGAGGTCGGAGAGCAGCGGCGAGACCAGCCAGATCGCCACCGCCAGGAGCAGGACGCCGAAGAACTTCTTCACCGCCTCCATCCAGCCGCCCGCCCTGGGCAGGAGTGCACCGGCCGACAGGCCGATCAGCAGGAGCGGCACGCCCATGCCGAGGGCCAGGGAGAACAGCGAGACGCCGCCCAGCAGCACGCTGCCGCTCTGGCTGATGTAGAGGAGCGCACCGGCCAGCGGCGCCGCCACGCAGGGTCCGACGATCAGGGCCGACAAGGCGCCCATGATGAATACGCCGACCAGGTTGCCACCCTTGACCCGGTTGCTGGCCTCGGTGAAGCGGCTCTGCAGGAAGCTGGGCAGTTGCAGGTCGTAGAAGCCGAACATCGACAGGGCCAGGGCGACGAAGATGGCTGCGCCGGCGCCGAGCGACCAGGGGTTCTGCAAGGCATTGGAGATCAGGGTGCCGGACATGCCGGCCGCGACGCCGGCCAGGGCGTAGGTGATCGCCATGCCCAGCACGTAGGCCAGCGACAGCATGAAGCCCTTGCGCTTGGTGACGTGGTGGCCCTGGCCGACGATGATGCCGGACAGGATGGGGATCATCGGGAACACGCAGGGGGTCAGCGAAAGCAACAGGCCGAAGCCGAAGAAGCTGACTACCACCAGCCAGAAATTGCCGCCTTGCAGCAGGGCGGCGATCTTGCCGGTGTCGGACTCGTCCTGGGCGGCGGCGGCCGGCTGGTCGGCCGCTTGGGTGGCCGGCAGCGGCGGCAGTGCCGCAACCGTGTTGGCAGGCGTGACCGGCAGGGTGATGGTCTTGTCGATCGGCGGGTAGCAGATGCCCTTTTCGCTGCAACCCTGGTAGCTGGCATCGACGACCACCGTGGCGCCGCCCGGCGGCAGGCCGGTCAATCTGGCACTGGCGGTGAAGGCCTGATGGTAGATGTGCATGCGACCGAAATTGGGATCGTCCTTTGCCTCGGCCGTGGGCAGTTGCAGGCCGTCGATGGCGACGCCGGCCGGGGATCTCACTACCAGCTTGATCTTGTCGCGGTACAGGTAGTAGCCGGGGCTGATGGTGAAGCTGGCCTGCAGGGTGTCGCCCGGCCCGGCGCTCAAGGCCAGCTGGAAGGCCTCGTCCGGGGGCAGGAAGTCGGGCTCGGCCTGGCGGCCGGGAAAGTCGCCGGCCATCTGCTTGAGGCGGTCGATCAGGCCGGGGTCCTGGGCCGCGATGGCCTCGGGCGCGGCCTTGTTCTCTGCCACGGCCTTGCTTGCGGCCTGTCCGGCGGCAGGCTTTGCGGCGGCAGGCACCTGGAGCGCGACCTCGGTCTGCAGCGGTGGGTAGCAGACGCCGATGTCGGCGCAGCCCTGGTATTCCACTCTGAGGGTGAAAGACTTGCTGGCGGCCTTGGCCAGCGGGATGCGGATACGGAGATCGGCCGGGTAGATCTCGACCTTGCCGAAGAATTCGTCTTCCTTGATCTTGCCCGGCGGGAACTGCGGCTTGCCGAGTTCGGCCTGGTCGGCCGAGAACTTGATCTTGCTGCGGTACAGGTAATAGCCGGGGACGACCTTGAACTGGGCCTCCACGGTCTTCTCGTCCGTCATCTTGGCCGAGAACAGGAAGGCCTTCTCCGGCTCCAGCAGGTCGTCCCCGGCCGCCCTCAGCAAGGGCGAGGCCAGCAACAGCAAGGCAAACAAGGCAAGGCGTATCATGTGTGCTCCGTCGTCTCTTCGGTCAGCCAGGCCAGGTAGCCGGGCAGCCCGTGTGTTATGTTCAGCGCCACCAGTTCGGGCAGTTCGTAGGGGTGGTTTTCCCGCACGAAGGCCTCCAGGCGGTCGTAGTTGGCGACGCTGGTCTTGATAATGACGGGGATCTCCCCATCTTCGTTCAACTTGCCCTGCCAGCGGTAGATCGACTGGCAGGGCGACATCACGTTCACGCACGCCGCCAGGCGCGCTTCGACCAGCTGGCGCGCCAGCTGGCGGGCGGAGTCCTGATTCGGCAGCGTGGTGAATACAAGTAACGCCGAGGGTGTTTGCATGAATGGTTTGCTGGCCAGATATTGGCCGATTATAGCGTTGGCCTTCCCGGTGCTGGAAATCATCGGGATCATTTCGATATGGGGCCGGGTCGGCGCCTGGACGCTGCTCTGGCTGCTGCTGGCCGTGTTGGCCGGTTCGGCGCTGATTTCACTGGAACGGGTCGCCTTCATGCCCAGTCTGGCCGCGGCCATGGCCACCGGCGGCAACCCGTTCGAGGCGATCAAGGCCAGCGGCCTGCGCTTCCTGGCCGGCATGCTGCTCATATTCCCGGGTGCGATCAGCGACGTCATGGCCCTGATCCTGCTGCTCTGGGCCGGTTTCCAGCCACCGGCGCCGCCGCCGGTTCGGCGCGGGCCGGACCGGGCGGCCAACGACGACGTTATCGAGGGCGATTTCCGCCGGGTCGACGACTAGGGCCAGGTCTGCCAGTAGGCTGCCCGCTTGGCCATGTCGGCCGTCAGCGGGAAGTTCAGGACCGGCACGTCGAATGCCCGGGCCACGATGCCGCCGTGCAGGCTGCTGCCGCAATAGCCACGGGCCCCGGCGATGAGGGCGCAGATATCCCACACCTGTAAGGACAGGAACAGCCGGACGCGCCGGCTGGCCAGTCGTTCGGCCAGGCGCCGGTAGACGGCGAGATCATCGTGCCAGGGTGCGGCGCCGGCACGGAACATGACCAGGCCGAGGTGCGCGCCGGTCAGTCCGTCCAGGTGGGCGGCGAGCCGGTCCAGGCTGGCGTCGTCGCCGTATTCGCCGGCGCACTGGAGCGCCAGGTAGCCGGACGGGAAGGCCGCCCGCATGGCAGCGGGTTCGCCGATAGCACCATGTTGCCGGATGCGTTCGCCGAACCCGGTGGCGATCCGGCTGACCGGATCGGGTTCCAGTCCGGCGGCTATGCCGACGGCAGTGAGGTGGCCCTCGGTGATGCGGTCGCGCACCGTGACCCGATCGGCCTCGCGCAGGCGCCGTAGGGCCTCGTCACGTGCCGCCGGGCCGAGTCGGTCGAAGCCGACGCCGCCCACGGCGCGATATTCGAACCGGCCCGGGTTGCGGAACAGCGTCTTCGCGGCGAGATAGGGCAGGCGCGCCGACAGACCCAATTCGGCCTCCGCCCAACGTCGGCGCGCAACCGGATCGGTGTCGTAGCGGGCGATGGCGGCTTCCGCTTCGGCCGGTGTCTGCAGCATGATGGCGGCCTCGTAGGACTCGCAAGTGAGCAACTCGCCGCCGACATGGAGCAGGTCGGCGCGCCGGCTGCCCCATGTCCTTGCCAGCACCGTCAGGGCGCGTACCTTGTGGCCTCCCCAGTCGGTCAAGTCGCGCCCGGCTAGGCCGGCAAAGCAGACCGGACGGGGCGCCGCTTCGGCGGCGGCGACATGGCCGAGCAGCAGGTCGCCCAGGTTGTGGCGGTCGAAGGCCCCAAACAGGATGAGCGGCTCGCTCACGGCGGACTCAGTCCGGGTCGAGGTGGGCCTTGAGATGACGGAAGGCGACCAGCAGGGCCGCCGAGGCCGGGATCGCCAGCAGGATGCCGAAGAAGCCGAACAACTGGCCGAAGGCCATCAGGGCGAAGATCACCGCGACCGGGTGCAGGCCGACCCGGTCGCCTACCAGCCACGGGGTCAGCAGCATGCCTTCCAGCAGTTGCCCGATGCCGAACACCAGCCAGACCGGGATCAGCGCGGTGAGCTCGCCGAATTGGACCAGCCCGGCCAGGGTGCCCAGCAGGACGCCGACCACCACCCCGAGATAGGGCACGAAGACCAGGATGCCGGCGGTCATGCCGACCGCCAGGGCGTAATCCAGGCCGGCAAACCACAGCGCCAGGCTGTAGAACATGGCCATCAGCACGATCACCGCGACCTGGCCGCGGGCGAATTCGGACAGCACGACGTCGATCTCGCGGGCGATCTCGGTCACCTTGGCGCGGATGGCGCTGGGCACCAGCCGGGTCGCGCCGACCAGTAGCCTGTCCCAGTCGCGCAGCAGGTAGAAGGTCACCACCGGGATCAGCAGCAGGTTGGCCAGCCAGCCGAGCAGGGCCAGGCCCTGGTTGCCCACGGCGGGCAGGTAGGCGGTCAGCCTGGTCAACTCGCCGACATGGGCCTTGAGCCAGGCCATGATCTCGGCCTGGTCGCCCATCAGGTCGATGCCGAAATGGCCCTGCAGCCAGGGCAGCAGGCCGACCTGGCCCCACTCGATCAGCCTGGGTATCTGCGCCATCAGCATCCGGGCCTGGGACTGGAACAGCGGGGTGAGGATGAGCAGCAGCAGCATGACCGCCAACAGCAGGCTCAAGAGTGCCAGCAGGGCGCCCCAGGTGCGGCCGATGCGGTGCCGTTCCAGGCGGCTGACCAGCGGGTCGAACAGATAGGCCAGCGCCGTGGCGATCAGGAAGGGCGTCAGCATGGGCGACAGCAGATAGAGCAGAGACAGCCCGCCGGCAAAGAGCAGGAAGTAGAGAAACGCTCGGTTGGAAGCCGGGTTCATGTCCATTCGGCTAGAATAGCATCCTTCCCATCTTCATCCCGATCCTGCCGTGAACAGCCAAACCGGACTTTCCTATCGTGATGCCGGCGTCGACATCGATGCCGGCGATGCCCTGGTCGAACGCATCAAGCCCCATGCCAAACGCACCATGCGACCCGAAGTCCTGGGCGGCATCGGCGGTTTCGGCGCCTTGATGGAGTTGCCGAAGAACTACAAGGAGCCGGTGCTGGTCTCCGGCACCGACGGCGTCGGCACCAAGCTCAAGCTGGCCTTCGACCTGAACAAGCACGACACCATCGGCCAGGACCTGGTCGCCATGAGCGTCAACGACATCCTGGTCCAGGGCGCCGAGCCGCTGTTCTTCCTCGACTACTTCGCCTGCGGCAAACTCGATGTCGATACCGGCGAGCAGGTCGTCTCCGGCATCGCCACCGGCTGCGAGTTGTCCGGCTGCGCGCTGATCGGCGGCGAGACGGCCGAGATGCCCGGCATGTATCCGGTCGGCGAATACGACCTGGCCGGCTTCGCGGTCGGCGTGGCCGAGAAGTCCAAGCTGATCTCCGGCGCCGACATCAGGCCCGGCGACGTCATCCTCGGCCTCGCCTCGAGCGGCCCGCACTCGAACGGCTACTCCCTGATCCGCAAGATCGTCGAGGTCAGCGGCGCCGACCTGGCCGGCGACTTCGGCGGCCGCCCGCTCGGTCACGTCCTGCTGGAGCCGACCCGCATCTACGTCAAGCCCCTGCTGGCCCTGATGAAGCAGCTCACCGTCAAGGGCATGGCCCACATCACCGGCGGCGGCCTGCTGGAGAACATACCGCGGGTGCTGCCCGAGAACACCGTGGCGGTGATCGACAAGGCCGCCTGGACCCTGCCGCCGGTATTCCAGTGGCTGATGGAGCAGGGCAAGGTGGCCGAGCGCGAGATGCACCGCACCTTCAACTGCGGCATCGGCATGGTGGTGGTGGTCGCTGCGGCCGACGCCGACGCAGCGGTGCAGTTCCTGGCCGGCCAGGGCGAAACGGTGTACCGGCTGGGCGAGATCGCCGCCCGGCAAGGCGACGAGCACCAGACCATCATCCGTTGATGCGGGCCGTCGTACTCATCTCCGGGCGCGGCTCCAACATGGAGGCGTTGCTGAGGGCCGGCCTGCCGATCGAATTCGCCGCCGTCATCAGCAACCGGCCGGACGCCGAGGGTCTCGCGGTAGCGGCTTCATTGGGCGTGGCGACCGCCGTGGTGGATCACCGTTTGCATGACGGCCGCGCGGCGTTCGACGCCGCGCTGGCGGCCGAGATCGACCGCCATGCCCCTGATCTGGTGATCCTGGCCGGCTTCATGAGGGTGCTGACAGCCGATTTCGTGCGCCGCTATGAAGGCCGCATGATCAATGTCCACCCTGCCTTGTTGCCCGCCTTCCCGGGCCTGCACACCCATGCCAGGGCCCTGGCGGCCGGGGTGCGGGTGCACGGCTGCACGGTGCACTTCGTCACCCCGGAGGTCGATGTCGGCCCCATCATCGTCCAGGCCGCCGTACCGGTGTTCCAGGGCGACGACGAGGCCAGCCTGTCCGCCCGCGTGCTGGAGCAGGAGCATCGCATCTTCCCGCTGGCCGTGCGCTGGTTCGCCGAGGGCAGGCTGCATCTGCGCAAAGACGCCACGGTTCGCGTCGAAGGTGTATCGGCTTCGGCAAGCGCGTTGATTTCGCCCCCGCCCGACGGCGGCTGATTTGTCATGGGGCGCAACCGTGTCCTGCTCTGGGCTCTGGCAGTGTCTCTGGTGGCTCATTTTTGGTTGCTTGGTTCGGCCGGGGAGGTCTGGTTCAAGCCGGTACCGGAACTGGAATTTCCCATCGAGGCCAATCTGCTGGAGCCGGTACCTGCTCCGGTAGTACCGCCAAAACCTACGCCTCGGGCGGCTGCCAGCCCGGCGCCGGCGGCCTTGTCCGACCCGGTGCCGGAACCCGGACAGGCGTCGGAGCCGGCGCCAGCGGCAGAGCCGGGATCCATGCCGACCAGCACACCGGAACCGCCTCCGGACGAGCCGGCACTGAGCAGCCCGACCGCCCCGGTCTCGCCGACCGCCCCCAAGGCGCCAGCGCGGCCCGTCGTGCGTTCCTTCTCGAATGACCTGACCATACGCTACAGCGTGCAGACCGGCGAGGGCGATTCCGGCTTCGTTGCCGGTCGTGCCACCTATATCTGGCATAGCCAGCAAGGCCGGTATTCGCTGGTCAGTACGCTGGAGGCGACCGGAATCGCCTCGTTGTTCATCAGCGGTCGCATCATCCAGGTCAGCGAGGGTGTGATCGATGCATACGGCTTGCACCCGGATCAGTACTGGCTGAAGCGGAACGAGCGCAAGCAGGATGTGGCCCGTTTCGACTGGGGCCTGAACCAGCTGACCCTGGACGGGCATGGCGGGGTGGCTTTGTCGCCACAGGCCCAGGACCTGTTGAGTCTGCCTTTCCACCTGGCCATGACGGCAAGCGAAGGTGACCGGGATTTCCAGATGGGGGTGACCAATGGCCGCAAGTTCAACGAGTTCGGCTTCCGTGCCCTGGGCCGGGAACGGATCGAACTGAAGGGGCTGCAACTGGAGACACTGCATCTGCAGGGTGCCAGGGCTGGCGAAGGGACGCTGGATGTCTGGCTGGACTTGGCCCGCTCGGGATTGCCGGCACGCATACGCACCGTCGATCGCAAGGGCAAGGTCATGGAACTGCGCCTGGAAGGGGCGGAAAAAACCGCCGGGGGTTCAGGCGGTTAGACGAAGAAACTGGCTGCGCTGGCGGGCGTCATCCTCGGCTTCGATCAAGGCCAGTTGCCCCTTGGAGGGCACCTGGTAAATGAGGACGCCCTTCTCGTTATTGACCTTCATGACCTGGCGAGTGCCCTCATACTCAAAGGCGAAGCCATGCACCTGAGCAACCTCGGTGCTGGGGGCGTCGGTATCCTTCTTGCGAGAGGCCTCCTGAAGGGCCTTCTGCGCTTCTTCCGTAGCCAGCCTGGTCTGGTCGGTCGTGGCCTGACCCTTGCTGTCCAGAGTGGCAGCCTGATCCTGCGTGGTCGCCCCGCCATTGCCCCGCCCGCCTGCCTGGGCAGGGTAAGCCTGCACTGGCGGGTATGTGGCGGTGGTGGAGGCGACGCTTAGATCCATGGCCAAGTCCGTTCAGTAACCCCTTGTTCAGATATTCGAGGTGCTGCGATATTGGTTGAGCGCCTGGTCGACCGTACTGGCGCCTTGGGAGCGGACCACTTCCGGGGCCGGAGGCGGCTGCTGCGGCTTGGCGGCAGTGCTTTCGCTCGCTGGATTGACTGTGTTCCGGCTGGTGTCCTGGCTGTTTTGCGTGCTCAGGCGCAACGCCTCGCCGCTGAAGCTGACATTGTCGGCCCGCTTCGTTTCGCTGGCTGGCGCCGCATCGACCGACTGGTTGTCGCGGTCGCGCGGACGCGGCGTGCCCTGCTGTTGTTGCGCGGTATAGGCGGCCAGCGCTAGCGACTGGCTGACATTGCTGCTGGTGCTGACTTCCATGGAATTGCTCCTTTCGCCTGGACTCGATTATCGCCGGATAACTGACGCACGGCATCTAAGTCTGCTCGAATGCATTTCATTTTATAGATCAAATGCTTGCGAGCGCAAGCGGGGGCCTTTGGCGGCGCTAGTCCGAAATGCCCAGTTCTCCGCGGGTCGTGTCCGCCAATTCGATGGCGGCCTCGACGGTCGTGGCAAGGCAATTGTAGTGTCCCATCTTGCGGCCGGGCCGGGCCTCGGTCTTGCCATACAGATGCAGTTGCACGCCGGGATGGGCGAGCAACTTGTCCCAAGCCGGTTGCGGACGCCAGATGTCGCCCAGGATGTTGACCATGACCACGGGCGTGAGCAGGCGGCTGTCACCCAGCGGCAGTCCGGCCAGGGCGCGGACCTGCTGCTGGAACTGGTCGGTGGCGCAGGCGTCCAGGGTGTAGTGGCCGCTGTTGTGCGGCCTGGGTGCCATTTCGTTGAACACGATGCGGCCGTCGGCGAGGACGAAGAACTCCACCGCCAGGATGCCGACGTAATCCAGGCCGGCGGCGATGTGTCCGGCCATGTCGCGGGCACGGTCGGCCAGTTCGTCGGGCACCCGGGCGGGCACGATGCTGACATCGAGTATGCCGTTGCGGTGCCGGTTCTCGGCGACCGGAAAAAAGGCGATCTCGCCCTGGGGGTTGCGCGCCAGCACCACCGAGACTTCCTGTTTCAGGTCGAGCCGGCCTTCCAGCAGGCAGGGCACCCGGCCGAGATGGTCGAAGGCGGCGACCAGTTCGTCCAGGTTGTCGACCCGTACCTGGCCTTTGCCGTCATAGCCGAGGCGTCGGGTCTTCAGCAGGGCGGGGCCTTCGATCTGGGTCCAGGCGGCGACCAGATAACCTTCGTCCTCGATGTTGGCGAACGGCGCGGTGTCGCAGCCGAACTCCTGAGCGCGGGTTTTTTCCAGCAGGCGGTCCTGGGCCACTGCGACGGCGGCAGGGGAGGGGGCGACGAAGCAATTCTTCGCCAGCATCTCCAGGCTTTGCGCCGGGACGTTCTCGAATTCGGTGGTGACGGCCTGGCACAGGTTGGCCATGTGCAGCAGGGCGGCGGCGTCGGTATACCCGGCCTTGAGGTGGATGTCGGCGACCTGGCCGGCAGGCGATTGTGGATCGGGGTCGAGCACGACCACCTGGTAGCCCATGACGCGGGCGGCCAGGGTGAACATGCGGCCGAGCTGGCCGCCGCCGAGTACGCCGAAGGTGGAGCCGGGCAGCAGCATCAGGAGTTTTCCTCCGGGAGATTCATGGCCAGCACGCTTTCGGTCTGGCGCTTGCGGAAGGCGATCAGGCGCTCGCGGATGTCCGGGAATTCGTTGGCCAGGAGGGCGGCGGCGAACAGGGCGGTGTTGGCGGCGCCGGCTTCGCCAATGGCGAAGGTGGCGACCGGCACGCCCTTGGGCATCTGGACGATGGAGAGGAGGGAGTCGATGCCCTTGAGGGCGCGCGACTGCACCGGCACGCCGAGGACCGGTAGGTGGGTCTTGGCGGCGACCATGCCGGGCAGATGGGCGGCGCCGCCGGCCCCGGCGATGATGCACTTGAGGCCGCGCTCAGCCGCCGTCTCTGCGTACTGAAACAGTAGGTCGGGGGTGCGGTGGGCGGAGACCACGCGCTTTTCGAACGGGATGCCCAGTTCTTCGAGTAAGGCAGCGGCCTGGCGCATGGTCTCCCAGTCGCTCACGCTGCCCATGATGACGCCTACGAGGGGTGCCATGGTCGGTCCGGTGTCTGAAAAAAGAGAATGATACGTGGCCCGGGGCGCCCCCTCAAATCCAGCCGCGTCGCTTGAGGTGGCGGTAGAGGCCGTAGCAGACCACGCCGGTCACGCTCAGGGCGGCCGGGTAGCCCCAGGGTTGGGCCAGTTCCGGCATGTGGGCGAAGTTCATGCCGTAGAGGCTGAACACCAGGGTGGGCACGGCCAGGATGGCGCCCCAGCCGGCCAACTTCCGCACCGACTCGTTCTGGCGCAGGGCCAGGGTGGCCAGGCTCAGGTGCATGGCGTCGGAGAGCGTCTCGCCCATCTGGTAGAGGTCGCGGTTGAGCCGGGTCAGGTGGTCGTGGACGTCGCGGAAATAGGCCTTGAGGCCCTTCTCGACGATCTCGGGGTGCATGCGGATGAGTTCCTGCACCATGTCGGCCATGGGCTCGACGGCTTGGGCCAGGTTCAGGGTCTGGCGCTTGAGGCCGTAGACGCGGGGCAGGTTGGCCTCGGCGAGATCGGTGTCCAGCAGGGCCGCTTCATAGTTGTCGTAGCGTTCCTCCAGGCTGTCCACCACCGGCCGGTAGGCGTCGACGATCTGGTCGAGCAGGAAATACAGCGCCGCCCCCGGCGAGGGCGGGAAGCGGCCTTGTTTCAATTGCTCCAGGGCGTGGGCATACCCCGGGCCGGGGCCATGGTGGATGGCAATCAAATAGTGCGGGCCGATGAACAGGTGGGTCTCGCCGAATTCGACGTTGTTGTTCCATTCGATGGTCGTGCGCACCGCCAGGAAGACGTTGCCGTTCGGATATTCCTCGAGCTTGGGGCGCTGGCGGGCCGAGATGGCGTCCTCCAGGGCCAGTTCGTGCAGGTCCAGGGCGCGGCCCAGGCGTTCCAGGTGCCGGTGCTCGTCGCTCTGCAATTCCACCCAGGCGAAGCCGCCGGGCCGGGCGAGTTCCTCGGCCAGGTGGCTAGGATCGACTTCGCTCCAGGCGGCGTCGCGGTGCAGCCAGCAGTCCATATCAGAAGGGCAGCCTGGCGTCCGGCGCGGCGGCCAGGATCACGCGGCGGAACTGGTCCTGGATGCGCGCCAGGGCGGCGGCGTCATCGGCCTCGAAGCGCAGGACCACGACCGGGGTGGTGTTGGACGGCCGCATCAGGCCGAAGCCGTCCGGGTATTCCACGCGCAGGCCGTCCAGGGTGATGACCTCGGTCGCACCCTCGCAGGTCACCGTGTCGCG
>JBAZLW010000055.1:0-11658 GCA_041650095.1 Hydrogenophilaceae bacterium
TCGTGCTGCAGCTTGGCCTTGTCCAATTGTTGACGACTGACCACCTCTTCCTTGAACAGATTGCTGAAGCGGTCGTAATCCGCCTTGGCATCGACATAGGCGCTTTCGGCCTGGGTCACCGAGGCGTTGGCCTGCGCGACCTGGCCCTGGACATCCAGGGGGTCCACGGTGAACAGGCGCTGGCCACGGCTGACCGCCTGGCCCTCGACCACGGCGATGTCGCGGATATAGCCCATCAGGCGGGAGGCGACCTCGGCCCGGTCCTGCGCCACCACGGTGGCCGGCGTGGCGGTGTAGGCCGCACGGGCGTCCTGCGCCACGACCATGGTTTTGGCCTGCATGGCGCGGGGCGCCGGCGCGGTCGCGGCTTCGTCATGGCCACCGCAGCCGGCCAGCAACAGGGCCAGGAGGGGCGTGGCGATAATCTTGTGGGTCATTTTGCAGTCCTTAAAGCGTATCCGCGCCGAGCATGCCGGCGGCGCGTTTCAGTTCGATTCGGCTGACTTCCTGGCTGTGCCGGGCGGCGACCAGGTCGGCCCGCGTCTTGTCCAGCTGGGTCTGCACCGAAAGCAGATCGACCAGGGTGGCGAGGCCGTTTTCGTAGCGCTTGCGGGTCAGGCGCTGGGCCTCCTCGGCGTCGGCCACGGCGGCCTCGCGGGCACCCAGGCGAACCTCCGCCTCCATGACCAGGCGACGGGCGTCGCGCAACTGGAACTGCACCGCCGCCTCGGCCTGGCGCAGGTTGGCCTCCGCCTCGGCATAGCCGGCCTGGGCGCGCTGGATACCGGCATCGGCGACACCGCCGTCGAAGGCATTCCAGCTCAGCACACCGGCCACGGTATAGGACGAGGCCGACAGGCCCAGGGCCTCGTCGTTCCAGTCCTGGCGGGCCATGACGTTGAGTTGGGGCCGGCGGCCGGCGCGGGCGGCTTCGACTTGGGCGCGGGCCGCTTCCAGTTGGGCACGCCGGGCCAGCAGGCCGGGATGGCTTGTGCGCGCCTGCTCCAGCAGGGTCGCCTCGTCGGCCGTCGGCATTGCTGTCGCATGGGCAGCGCCGACCTCCAGCGCCTCGGTCATGGGATAGCCCATCAGCAGCTTGAGTTGGTCGAGCGCGGCCGCTTCGCGCCGCTTCGCCTCGACCACACCCAGCCTGGCATCCTCCAGGTTGAGCCGTGCCGTCAGCAGGTCGCTCTTCACCGCCATGCCCTGCTTGTGCAGGCTCTCGGTGACCCGGAGATACTCGGTCGCCGCCGCCACCGATTCCTCGGCCACCTTCAGATAGGCGCGCGCGCTGTGCACACCCTGGTAGGCCTCGGCGATCTGGCGGATGAGTTGCTGCCGGAAGGCGCTGTCGCCCTGCCGCGCGGCACGTGCGCCGGCGCGCGCCTGGTCGGCCTGCGCAGTGAGCTGGCCCCCGGTGTAGAGCGGGGCGACGACCTCGATACGGGTATTGAGATTGTTGACCCCGCTCGGGTCGTTCAGGTTTGCCGGGACGAAGTCATCGCTCGTGACCGCGCCCTGTCCGAGCTTGAGACCGAAGGCATTCAGGGGGTCGTTGCTGCGGGTCGCGGTCATCGACAGGTTGACCCGGGGCAGATGGGCGCCCTCGGCCTGGGCCACGCCCGCATCGGCCTGCCCGATGCGGGATCCGCTGGCAGCCAGATCCGGGTTGCGGTTCAGGGCCTCGGCCACACAGCGCTTGAAGTCGAACGGCTCGGCCTGCGCCGGCAGGACGATTGCCACGGCCAACAGCCATGCATAGCGCAGCGATTTGATCATGCTGGTCATATCGACAGAATTAATATTAGAAAAGTCTAATATATCAGAAAAACTTATTGCCTGATAAAAAAGATAGCAGGATTCGGGCCTGCACGGGAGAATAGTTGGATGACCCCGCTCAGGCGGGGCCGGCGCCCACCGTCACGAACGGACGGCGACGCGGGTCAGACAATACTTCAGGGCCGAGGGTTTATTTCGTGAAACCGCAAAAAACGTCGCGCATCATGCTGATGAGTTGCAAGGTACGGGTATCGGCCACGCGGTAAAATACCCGGTTGGCGTCCTTGCGGGTACGCAGCACGCCTTTGTCGCGCAGGATGGCCAGATGTTGGGATATATTGCTTTGCGAAGTGCCTACGCTGTCCACGATGTCCTGGACGCTGACCTCGTTGTCGCCCAGGACGCACAGTATCTTCAGGCGCAGAGGGTGGGACATGGCCTTGAGTGCACGCGAGGCTTGTTCGATGTGTTCGTCTTTCTCGATGAGATCCGAGAGGGACTCCGTGTTCATGATCAAAAAGCTCCCTTCCACCCTGGATCGGGCATGTGTAAAGGCTGAAATACCACTGATGTATTCAAATATACTAAAATACTGAGCGAAAAGCGCTTCTGTCTACGATAAAATATTCTGATGCCTCCTAACGCCCGCCCCGTCCTGCTTATCATCCTCGATGGCTTCGGATATCGTGAGTCCGAACTGAACAATGCCGTTGCCGCCGCCCACAAGCCCAATTTCGACCAGCTCTGGAGCACCTGTCCGCACACCCTGATCCACGCCTCCGAGGCGGCTGTCGGCCTGCCGCGCGGGCAGATGGGCAATTCGGAGGTGGGTCACTTGAACATTGGCGCCGGCCGCGTGGTGTATCAGGAATTCACCCGCATCGACCGCTCCATCCAGGTCGGCCATTTCTTCGAGAACTACGCCCTGCGTGAGCTGATCGACAAGGTCAAGGCCAACAATTCCACCCTGCACGTCTTCGGCCTGCTGTCAGATGGCGGTGTCCATAGCCATGAAGGCCACATCCACGCGATGTTGGAAATGGCGGAGCGTGGTGGCCTGGACAAGATCATGGTGCACGCCTTTCTGGACGGCCGCGATACACCGCCAAAGTGTGCCGATATCTTTCTGCAGCGCCTGCAGGACAAGCTGGATGCCCTTGGCAAGGGCCGCATCGCCACCATCAGCGGCCGCTACTACGGCATGGACCGCGACAAGCGCTGGCCGCGGGTGCAGGTCGCCTATGACATGATCACCCTGGGCGAGGCCGAATACCGGGCGCCAACCGCGTTGGCGGGCCTGGCCATGGCCTACGAACGGGGTGAGAGCGACGAGTTCGTCAGGCCGACCATCATCGCGGCCGAGGGCGAGGCGGCGCCGCGGATGCACGACGGCGATGCTGTGGTATTCATGAATTTCCGCTCCGACCGTGCCCGTCAGCTGACCAAGGCCTTCCTGCAGCCCGACTTCGACGGTTTTGAGCGCAAGTATGTGCCCAAGCTCTCGGACTATTGCACCCTGACCCACTACAGCGACGAATTCGATGTCCCGGTGGCATTCCCGCCCGAGCGCCTGCGCAATGGCTTTGGCGAGTACATCGCCAGCCTTGGCCTGCGCCAGCTGCGCATTGCCGAGACGGAAAAATATCCCCACGTCACCTATTTCTTCAATGGTGGCGAGGAGACGGTGTATCCAGGCGAGGACAGGATCCTGGTGAAATCGCCGCCCGTATCCCACTATGACAAGCAGCCCGAGATGAGCGCACCCGAGGTGACCGACAGGCTG
The DNA here is from genome assembly GCA_041650095.1 of Hydrogenophilaceae bacterium. Classification (GTDB taxonomy): domain Bacteria; phylum Pseudomonadota; class Gammaproteobacteria; order Burkholderiales; family Thiobacillaceae; genus Parasulfuritortus. Next base: position 3,563 of record JBAZLW010000055.1, read on the forward strand.
GTCGAGGCCATCCAGAGCCGCAAGTACGACGCCATCATCTGCAACTATGCCAACGCCGACATGGTCGGGCACACCGGCAATTTCGAGGCAACCCGGCAGGCCGTCGAGGCCATAGATCTCTGTCTCGGCCGGGTCGTTCCCGCCATGCTGGAAATCGGTGGCGAGGTGCTGATCACCGCCGACCACGGCAATGCAGAATGCATGGCCGACCTGGAGAACGACCAAGTGCATACGGCACACACCACCAACGTGGTGCCCCTGCTGTATGTCGGCCGGCCGGCCAACCTGGCGGAAACCGGTGCCCTGGAGGATATCGCGCCGACCCTCCTGAAGATCATGGAGCTGCCCCAGCCTGGCGAGATGACCGGGCATCCGTTGGTCAACTTCGATACCTAGCCATCACAGACCGGCTCGTGTTCCGACTGCTCGTTCTGCTGACCTTGCTGCTGACCGGCCCGGTCGGGGCGGCGGTGGATGGCAAGCAACAGGAATTGGGCGATCTGCGCGGCCGCATCGCCCAGTTGCGTGACGAGGTCGAGCGGGCCTCGGAAGATCGCAAGGAGGCTGCCGACGATCTGCGCGACTCGGAACGGCGCATCTCGGAGGTGAAACGCGCCCTGCTCGGCCTGGGCAAGGACGAACAGAAGATAGGCACCACCCTGACCCGGCTGGTCGGCGAACAGGCGGCGATCGAGGCAAAGCTGAAGGAAGAAGAGGCGCAACTGGCCAACCTGGTCAGGCAGCGCTACTTCCGTGGCGACGTCGATAGCGTGCGCCTGCTTCTGTCCGGCCGCAGTCCCGGCGACATCCAGCGTGATCTCGGTTACTACGCCTACATCGGCCGCGCCCGGTCGGCCTTGATCGACAGCCACAAGGCGACCCTGGAACAGCTGCAAGCCGTGGCAGACAAGACGCGGCAACATCAAGTCGAGCTGGAACGGGTCAAGCGGGCGCAACTGGCCCAGCGCCAGACGCTGAGCGCCGAAAAGCAGGCCCGACAAACCGTCTATGACAAGCTGTCCAGACAGATCGGCCAGCAGCGCAAGGAAATTGCCAGCCTGGTACGCGACGAACAACGCTTGACCCGCCTGATCGAACGCCTGCGGCGCCTGGCCGAGGAGGCCAAGGCCAAGCGGGCGGCCAGGGAACGGGAACAACGGCAAAGCAAGACGGTCACAAAGGGCGAATTGGTGAGCCGTGTGGCCGACGCCAGTCTGGCTGGCTATAGTTTTTCCAAGCTGCGCGGCAAGCTCGCCTTGCCAACCGTAGGCGAGATCGTGGCCAAGTTCGGCCAGGTTCGCAGCGGCGGCGGACCGGCCTGGAAGGGCCTGTTCATAAAGACGCGCACAGGTCAGCAGGTGCGCGCGGTAGGCAGCGGCGAGGTGGTGTTTTCCGATTGGCTACGCGGCTTCGGCAACCTGTTGATCATCGACCATGGCGAGGGTTACCTCAGCCTGTACAGCAATAATGAAAGTCTGTATAAACAGGCGGGAGACAGCATCCGGGCTGGCGATGTGGTCGCCGCCACGGGCAACACGGGCGGGCATGACGAGTCCGGACTTTACTTCGAGTTGCGCCGCCAGGGCCAACCGTTCGACCCGTTATCCTGGGTCAAATAAGAGACAAAGAGACAGCGTTTATGACCGGCAAATTCAAGCAATTCGGACTCATCGGCCTGGGTGTGGCACTCGGTGCCGCGCTCACCCTGAACTTCTCCGCCGTCGCCGAGCGCGAGCAGGAGCCGTTGCCCATCGAGGACCTGCGTGCCTTCGCCGAGATATTCGGCAAGATCAAGAGCGACTACGTCGAGCCGGTCGAAGACAAGAAACTGATCACCGAGGCCATCAACGGCATGCTCTCCGGGCTCGACCCGCACTCGGCCTACCTCGACCCCGAGGCCTTCAAGGAGATGCAGGTCGGCACCCAGGGCGAATTCGGCGGCCTTGGGATCGAAGTCGGCATGGAAGACGGTTTCGTCAAGGTGGTCTCGCCGATCGAGGACACCCCGGCATTCAAGGCCGGCCTGAAAAGCGGCGACCTGATCATCAAGCTGGACGACACCCCGGTCAAGGGCATGACCCTGAACGATGCGGTCAAGCGCATGCGCGGCAAGCCCGGCACCGACATCATCCTGACCATCATCCGCAAGGGCGAGAACAAGCCGGTCATCGCCACCCTGACCCGCGCCATCATCAAGATCAAGAGCGTCAAGTACAAGCTGGCCGAACCGGGTTACGGCTACGTCCGCGTCACCCAGTTCCAGGAGCGCACCGGCGACAATCTGGTCGCTGCGCTGAAGGATCTGGAAACGACCAACAAGGGCGCCCTGAAGGGGTTGATCCTGGATCTGCGCAACGACCCGGGTGGCCTGCTCAATACCGCCGTCGGTGTCGCCGGCGCCTTCCTGAAGCCGGGCGAACTGGTGGTCTATACCGATGGCCGGACGGATGACGCCAAGATGAAGCTCACCAACAGCCGGGAAAACTACCTGCGCCACGGCGATAGCGACTATCTGAAGGGCCTGCCCGCCTGGATCAAGGATGTGCCCATGGTGGTGCTGGTCAACGGCGGCTCCGCCTCCGCCTCCGAGATCGTTGCCGGTGCCCTCCAGGACCATAAGCGCGCCCTGATCGTCGGCACCCAGAGTTTCGGCAAGGGCTCGGTGCAGACTATCCTGCCGCTCGCCAACGGCACCGCGATCAAGCTGACCACGGCGCGCTACTTCACGCCGAACGGCCGCTCCATCCAGGCCAAGGGCATCACGCCGGACATCGTCGCTGAAGAGGCCACCGTCACCGAAGGCAGCACCGGCGCCAGGATGGACGTGCGCGAGGCCGATCTCCAGCACCACCTGACCAACGGCAACGAAGAGATTCCAAGCAAGAAGGTCAAGCCGGTCCCGGTTGATAAGGCCCCGGCCGCACCGGGCACCGACAGCGAGGACAAGCAGGAGCTCGACCCGACCGAGATCGTGTCCAAGAAGGACTTCCAGTTCAACCAGGCGCTGATCCTGCTCAAGGGCCTGTACCTGTTGCGGGATCGCTGACCACGGGGCGGGTGGATGGACGATAGCCAGTTACTGCGCTATTCCCGCCACCTGCTGCTGGACGAGATCGGCATTGCCGGCCAGGAGCGTCTGGCCGGCAGCCGGGTCCTGATTGTCGGGGCCGGCGGCCTGGGCTCACCGGTCGCGCTCTACCTGGCCGCCGCCGGCGTCGGCCGGATCACCCTGGCGGACAACGACGAGGTCGACCTGACCAATCTGCAGCGCCAGATCGCCCACGACATGGCCAGCATCGGCGAGAACAAGGCCGTCTCGGCCGCCCGTCGCATGGCGGCGATGAACCCCGAGATCGCGATCACCCCCTTGCCGGCCCGGCTGGCCGGCGCCGAATTGTCGGCCCGGGTCGCGGCCGCCGACCTGGTGCTGGACTGCTGCGACAACTTTGCCACCCGGCACGCCGTCAACCGGGCCTGCGTCGCCCAACGCAAGCCGCTGGTGTCCGGCGCTGCGGTGCGCTTCGATGGCCAGGTCAGCGTATTCGACCTGAGGCACGACGACGCCCCCTGCTATGCCTGCCTGTTTCCCGAGAACGCCCGCGATGCCGAGATGCGCTGCGCCGAGTTCGGCGTCTTCACGCCCCTGGTCGGTGTGGTCGGCGCCGTGCAGGCGGCCGAGGCGCTCAAACTCCTGATGGCTATCGGTACCAGCCTGTCCGGCCGCCTGCTGCTGTACAACGCCCTGGCGGCGGACTGGCGCAGCATCCGGCTGAAGAAGGACCCGGGCTGTCCGGTGTGCGGCGCCGGGGGCTGATCAGCCTGTTCAGGGCGCGATGGCCCTGGTCAACAACGCCCATTGCCCGGCCCAGTGTTCCGTGGGCAGCCGGCTGAAGCCGCTCTTGGCGAACTGTTGCCAGCGCCCCTGCGCGTAGGCCAGGATCAGATTGGCGGTGACACCGACATCGACGCCATCTGCCAGCCCGCCCTGAGTGGCGGCGATGCGTAGCGACTGCTTGAGGCTCACCTCGACCCGGTCGAGCAGTTGATTCACCCGTGCCTGCAGGCGGGGATTCTCGTTGACCAGCACCTCGCCGGTCAGGACCCGGCACATGCCGCGATTCTTCTCGGCGAAGCCCAGCAGGACCTGGACCATGGCCCGGACCTGCTCGATGCCAGGCGTCTCCTCGGTCGTGATGCGGTTGATCAGGCCGAACAGCGTGGTCTCGATGAACTCGATCAGGCCTTCATACATCTGCGCCTTGCTGGCGAAGTGCCGGTACAACGCGGCCTCCGAAACCTCCAGGCGGCCCGCCAGGGCGGCGGTGGTGATCTTCTCCGCCTGGGGCGACTCCAGCATTCCGGCCAGGGTTTGCAGGATCTGCAGCTTGCGTTCGCCGGGCTTGGCCATGGCTTAACCCATATAGGGCAAGGGCCGGAATGCCAGCCTGGCGCCGTCGGCCGAACCGAGATGCACCGCGCCGGATTCGTAGCTGGCGATCTGCATCACCGCCAGCAGGTCGCAGCCACCTCCTGGTGCGGCGGCCGCGTTGACCACGGTGCCGGAGGCCTGGCCGCCCAGGTCCGGGCTGTAGACCGGATCGCCCGCCTTGGCCTCGGCGTCGACGTGGGCAAGGTACATGCGGCGTTTCTGGCTGCCCAGGTACTGGCTACGGGCGACGATCTCCTGGCCGGGGTAGCAGCCCTTCTGGAAACTGACGCCGCCCAGTTCGACCATGTTGGCCATCTGGGGCACGAACTGGTCCTGGGTCTCGGGCAGGATGGCCGGGATGCCGGCGTCCACCATCAGCCAGTCCCAGGCTGCGGCACTGACCGGCCGGGCCTGGGTGGCCAGCTCTTGCCACAGCGCGGGCGCCTGGGCGGGCGCGACGAAGAGATCGAATCGGTCGGCGCCGAGACGGATGGCAAAGGCGGTCTCGGTGTGTGTCATGGCCATGATCTCGGCGCCGGGCACCTCAGCCATGACCTCGGCCAGTAATTCAGCGGCGCCGGGACCGGACAGGCCGAGGCGAACCCATTCGCTGCCAGCGTCGCGGGCCTTTACCTTGGCGCGCAGGATGAACATGGTCAGGCGCTTCTGGACGGTCTCCCGTAGCGGCTCGGGCAGCATCACGATGATGTCGGCGCCGCGCTTGCATACCAGGAAATTGGCCAGCATGCGGCCCTTGGCCGAGCAGTAGCCGGCGAATACGGCCCGTGCCTGACTCAGGTTGCGCAGGTCGTTGGTGATCTGGCCGTGCAGGAAGGTCTGGGCGTCGTCGCCGGAGAAAGCGATCAGTCCCCAGTGAGACAGGTCGGCCACGACCAGGCCGGTGCGGGCGGCGGTCAGGTCGGCCTCGGCATCCTTGCCGATGGCCTGGCCAGCCAGAAATTCGTTCCAGTCCGAAAGCATGATTGATTGCACCAAGTGGAAGAGCCGGTAAGTTAATGGTCACTTCGGCAATTTACAAGGCCTGAAGACCGGTTTGGCTCAAAAGGCATGATCGGCAAAGGCCTTTGCCGATGTATTCTGGGTGACTGAAGGATGGCGGTCAGGCCTGCCGTTCCACCACCACGGTATGCAGCCGGCGACTGTCGGCGCGGGTGACCCGGAAGCGATAGCCGTCGATCACGACCTGCTCGCCGCGCTTCGGCAGGCGGCCGAAGGCGTTGACCACCAGACCGCCGACAGTATCGAAGTCTTCGTCGGAAAAGCCGGTACCGACGATCTCGTTGAAGTCGACGATCTCGGTCTGGGCCTTGACCCGCCAGGTGTGCTCGGACTCCTGGAGGATGTTGTCCTCGTCCTCGTCGTAGTCGTATTCGTCCTCGATGTCGCCGACGATCTGCTCCAGCACGTCCTCGATGGTGACCAGGCCCGCGGCGCCGCCGTACTCGTCGACCACGATAGCGATATGGTTGCGCGAGGAGCGGAACTCACGCAGCAGTACGTTGAGCCGCTTCGACTCCGGCACGAACACGGCCGGGCGCAACATCTCGCGCAGGCTGACGCCCTCCTCGGCATACAGCCGCAGCAGGTCCTTGGCGAGCAGGATGCCGACGATATTGTCGCGCCCGCCGTCGACGGCGGGGAAGCGGGAATGCGCGGTTTCGAGGACGAAGCGGAGGATCTCGTCGTGCGGGTCGTTGATGTCGACCACGTCCATCTGGGCGCGCGGGATCATGATCTCGCGCACCTGCATCTCGGATACCTGCATGACCCCTTCGATCATCGACAAGGCGTCGGCGTCGAGCAGATTCTTGTCGTAGGCCGCGTGCAGGAGTTCCAGAAGCTCCTCGCGGTTGTCCGGCTCGGGGGAGAGCCAGGCGGTAATGCGTTCGATCAAACTAGGTCGCGTACTACTGTCATCACTCATGGTTCAGGTATGGATCGGGGTAGCCCAACCGCATCATAACAAAACTTTCCAACGCCTCCATGACAGCAGCCTCGGCCTCGTCTTCATGGTCGTAGCCCTGCAGGTGCAGCATGCCATGCACCACCAGGTGGGCGTAGTGGGCTTCGAGCGTCTTGCCCTGCTCGGCTGCCTCGCGCGTAACCACGGGCGCGCACAGGACGATGTCGCCGCTCATCGGCGCCGCGGCCAGGGTCTCGTCCGGGCCGTATTCGAAGGTCAGCACGTTGGTGGCGTAGTCCTTGGCGCGGTAATCACGGTTGAGCTGGCGGCCTTCGTCTTCATCGACGATGCGCAGGGTGGCCTGGGCGGCGTGGGCTAGCGCCGCCTTCGCCCAGGCGCGAAACTGCGCCCGGGTCGGCAGGCCGTCCCGGGCGATGGCGTACTGGATGGCGAGATCAAGCGCCGGGGCAGTCGTTCTTGGCATAGGCGTCGTAGGCGTCGATGATGCGGGCGACCAGCGGGTGGCGCACTACGTCTTCGTTCTGGAACTCGGTGAAGGCGATGCCGCGCACTGCCTGCAGTACCAGGCGCGCCTCGATCAGGCCGCTCTTCTGGCCGCGCGCGAGGTCGATCTGGGTGACGTCGCCGGTGACCACGGCCTTGGAGCCGAAACCGATCCGGGTCAGGAACATCTTCATCTGCTCCGGCGTGGTGTTCTGCGCCTCGTCCAGGATGATGAAGGCCTGGTTCAGGGTGCGCCCGCGCATGAAGGCGAGCGGTGCGATCTCGATGGCGGCCTTCTCGAACATCCGGGTCGCCTTGTCGAAGCCCATCAGGTCGTAGAGGGCGTCGTAGAGCGGGCGCAGATAGGGGTCGACCTTCTGCACCAGATCACCGGGCAGGAAACCCAGGCGCTCGCCGGCCTCGACCGCCGGGCGGACCAGAACGATGCGCTTGACCAGGTCGCGCTCCAGGGCGTCCACGGCACTGGCCACGGCGAGATAGGTCTTGCCGGTGCCGGCGGGGCCGACGCCGAAGGTGATGTCGTGTTCCTGGACCTGACGGAGGTACTGGTTCTGCCGCGCCGTGCGGCCATGCAGGCCCGCCCGGCGCGTCATCAGCACCGGCATGTCGCTTTCGCTGTCGGCACCGCTCGCTGGCCGGTGCGCCACCTCGACCAGGGCAAGCTGGATGTCCTCGATGTCGAGCGGTTTGCGGGCGCGCTGGTAGAAATCCTTCAGCAGCCGTTCGACCTGCTCGATCTGACGCTCCGGGCCGGTGACGTTGAAGACCTCGCCGCGGCGGGCGATGTTGACGTTGAGCGCCGTCTCGATCTGGCGCAGGTTTTCGTCCAGGGCGCCGCACAGATTGGCCAGCCGATGGTTGTCGGCGTCGGGAAAGATGATTTGCATAGGGTGCAGCTGAAGCCTCAGTGTTCTGAGGTTAGCACTTCGCCGCGCAGGCTGTTGGGCAAGGCCCGGGTGATGGTCACCTCGACGAAATGACCGATCAGACGTGCCGGGGCGGCAAAGTTGACCACCCGGTTGTTCTCGGTGCGGCCCATCAGCTCGTTCGGGTCCTTCTTCGACGGCCCCTCGACCAGGACGCGCTGCACCGTGCCGACCATGGCCTCGCTGTAGGCCCTGACCTGCTTGTCGAGCTGTGCCTGGAGCCGGTACAGGCGCTGCAGCTTGGCCTCCCGGGACAGGTCGTCGCCAAGGCCGGCGGCCGGGGTGCCGGGGC
>JBAZLW010000056.1:0-11542 GCA_041650095.1 Hydrogenophilaceae bacterium
GCCAGCCGGGGCGACCTCGAATTCCGCCTGGTGGTAGACGCCTGGGAGACGCCTTGAATCGATACCCGGCCCCGGCCAAGCTGAACCTGTTCCTGCATGTGGTCGGCCGCCGACCGGACGGTTACCACCTGCTGCAGACCCTGTTCCGCTTTCTCGACTACGGCGACACCCTGGTCATCGAGCCGCGCCGGGATGACCGGGTCCGGTTGCTGAACCCGCTGCCGGGCGTCCCGGCGGAGGCCGATCTGTGTTTTCGGGCGGCCCGGTTGTTGCAGGAACACACCGGCTGCCGGCTGGGTGCCGACATCGGCCTGGAAAAACGCCTGCCGATGGGCGGCGGCCTGGGTGGTGGCAGCTCCGATGCCGCCACCGTGCTGATGGCCTTGAACCGGCTGTGGGGCCTGGACCTGCCCCGTGAGGAATTGCAGTCGCTTGGCCTGCGCCTGGGCGCCGACGTGCCGGTGTTCGTGTTCGGCCGCAGCGCCTATGCCGAGGGGGTGGGCGAGCGTTTGCAGCCGGTGAGCCTGCCGCCGGCCAGTTATGTGGTACTGATGCCCCCCGCCCAGGTCGCCACGGCGGCGGTTTTTTCGCATCCGGGATTGACACGGGATACGCCAGCGTTGAAAATCCCGCCCCTCCCAGAGGGTTGCGGACATAACGATCTGGAACCGGTGGCGGTGGCGGCCTATCCAGTGATAGGCGAATACCTCCGATGGCTCGGCCAGTATGGCGATGCTCGCATGACCGGTTCAGGTGCCTGCGTGTTTGCGGCGTTTTCGGATCGTGCGCAGGCCGAGGCGGTTTTTGCGCAACGGCCCGAGGGGATGCAAGGTTTTGTGGCGGACGGCGTCGACATACATCCAATGTATGCTGGTTTCCGGTCGCCGAATGGTTAGCTTGGGGAGTCGCCAAGTGGTAAGGCACCGGATTTTGATTCCGGCATTCGTAGGTTCGATCCCTACCTCCCCAGCCACATACGTATAAGCGTGTAGCCAGGCTGCACGCTTTTTTGCTTTTTTGTTTTCGCGCGGGTAGCCCAGTGGCCTACGACAGCTTGATGGTGTTTACCGGCAACGCAAATCCCAAGCTTGCCGAGGAAGTGGCGCGCAGCCTCAACATCCGTCTGGGACGGGCCACGGTCGGCCGTTTCTCGGATGGCGAGGTGGCGGTGGAGATCCTCGAAAACGTCCGCGGCAAGGACGTCTTCGTGTTGCAGTCCACCTCGACGCCAACCAACGATAACCTGATGGAAGTGATGCTGATGGTGGACGCGCTGCGGCGCGCCTCGGCCGGCCGCATCACCGCCGCGATCCCCTATTTCGGCTACGCCCGTCAGGATCGCCGGGTGCGTTCGGCGCGGGTGCCGATCACGGCGCGGGTGGTGGCGGACATGCTGACCGTGGTCGGCGTCGACCGCCTGCTCACCATGGACCTGCACTCGGACCAGATTCAGGGCTTCTTCGATATCCCCGTGGACAACGTCTATTCCACGCCCATCCTGATGGGCGACATCTGGAAGCAGGACCACGAAAACCTGATGGTGGTGTCGCCCGACGTCGGCGGCGTGGTGCGCGCGCGGGCGGTGGCCAAACGGCTGGATTGCGATCTGGCCATCATCGACAAGCGCCGGCCCAAGCCCAACGTGGCCAAGGTGATGCACATCATCGGCGAGGTCAAGGACCGCACCTGCATCATCATGGATGACATGGTCGATACCGCCAACACCCTGTGCGAGGCGGCGGCGGCGCTCAAGGAACACGGTGCGAAACAGGTGGTGGCCTATATCACCCACCCGGTATTGTCCGGCAGCGCCATCGAGCGGATCACCAACTCCCAGCTCGACGAACTGGTGGTGACCGACACCATACCGCTGCGTGACGATGCGGCGCGCTGCGCCAAGATACGTCAGGTGGCGGTGGCGGAACTGCTGGCGGAGACGATCCGTCGCATCAGCAATGAAGATTCGGTCAGTTCCTTGTTCGTCGAGTGACGAACAAGGAACCGTGACAAAGTTACGAGTGATCGAGTGACCGAGTGATGGGTGGCAAGCGGTTTTTGTCACTTCGTCACTCGTCACCCTGTCACTGGTTTTAATCCGCCTGGTCGCGGGCGGTTTTTTTGTACCAATTGGAGAACAACATGCAAATCGAAATCAAAGCTGCCAAGCGTGACGGACAAGGTTCGGGTGCGAGCCGCCGCCTGCGTCACTCTGGCCGTGTGCCCGGCATCGTCTACGGCGCCGACAAGGCCCCTCAGGCCATCGACCTGGATCACAAGGAACTGATGCTGAGCCTGCGTCACGAGGTCTTCCACTCCTCCGTGCTCAGTCTGGATCTGGACGGCGACAAGCAGTCCGTGCTGCTCAAGAATGTACAGCGCCATCCCTACAAGCCGCAGATCCTGCACGTCGACTTCCTGCGCGTCGATGCTGCCCACAAGATCCACACCAAGGTGCCGCTGCACTTCGTGAACACCGAGACCTGTCCGGGCGTGAAGCTGGAAGGCGGGGTGGTCAGCCACGTGATGACCGAAATCGATGTCACCTGCCTGCCGGGCAGCCTGCCCGAGTTCATCGAGGTGGACTGCAAGGACCTGGCCGTCGGCCATTCCATGCACCTGTCGCACCTGACGCTGCCGGCGGGCGTCGAGTCGGTCCTGCTGCATCGTGGCGAAGACCCCACCGTGGCCACCATCCTGGGTGCCAAGGCGGAAGCCGTTGAAGAAGCCGAAGGCGAGGCCCCGGCCGCCTAAGCACAGATGCCGGTCGCGCCGCGACTCATCGTCGGTCTGGGCAATCCCGGCCCCGACTATTCCGAAACCCGGCACAACGCCGGGTTTTGGTTTTGTGAGCGTCTGGCCGCCCGGTTGGGCGTCAATCTGGCGCGTGAGTCGCGTTTCCATGGCCTCACCGGCCTGGCCAGGGCTGATGGCGTCTGGCTGCTGCTGCCGCAGACCTACATGAACCGCTCAGGCCAGGCGGTCGGCGCCCTGGCCCGGTTCCACAAGATCGCCCCGGCCGAGATCGTGGTGGTCCACGACGAACTGGACATCCCGCCCGGCCAGCTGCGCATCAAGTTCGGCGGCGGTCTCGGTGGCCACAACGGCCTCAAGGACATCAGCGCCCATCTCGGCAGCCAGGACTATTGGCGCCTGCGCATCGGCATCGGCCATCCGGGCGACCGCAACGAGGTGGTCAACTACGTGCTCAAGCCGCCACGCAAGGAAGAGGCGGCTGAAATCGAGTCTGCCATCGAGCGGGCGCTGGAACTCTGGCCGCTGATCGCCAAGGCAGAATGGAACGCCGCCACCCAGCGCGCCAACACGAAACAGAAGGAAGTGAAGCCATGAAATGCGGAATCGTCGGGCTGCCCAACGTCGGCAAGTCCACCCTGTTCAACGCCCTGACCAAGTCGGGCATCGCGGCGGAGAACTATCCCTTCTGCACCATCGAGCCCAACGTCGGCATCGTCGAGGTGCCCGATCCGCGCCTGGCGGCCCTGTCGAAGATCGTCAAGCCGATCAAGATCCAGCCGGCCATCGTCGAATTCGTCGACATCGCCGGCCTGGTCGCCGGCGCCAGCAAGGGCGAGGGCCTGGGCAACCAGTTCCTGGCCAACATCCGCGAGACCGATGCCATCGTCCATGTCGTGCGCTGCTTCGAGGATGAAAACGTGGTCCACGTCGCCGGCCAGGTCAGCCCCCTGGACGATATCGAGGTGATCAACACCGAGTTGGCCCTGGCCGACCTCGCCACCGTGGAAAAGGCCCTGGCGCGCTATTCCAAGCAGGCGCGGGCCGGTGGTGACAAGGAGGCGAAGCTGCTGGTCGAGGTGCTGGAAAAGTGCCAGGCGCAACTGAACGAGGCCAAGCCGGTGCGAGCCCTGGACCTGTCCAGGGAGGAGTTGGCCAACCTGCGCCAGTTCTTCCTGCTCACCGCCAAGCCCGTGCTCTATGCCGCCAACGTCAAGGAGGGCGGTTTCGAGAACAACCCCTATCTGGACGCGGTAAACAAGCTGGCCGCTACGGAAAACGCCGATGTCGTCGCCATCTGCGCCGCCATCGAGGCCGAGATCGCCGATCTGGCGGACGAGGACAAGCAGATCTTCCTGGAGGACATGGGTATGCACGAGCCCGGCCTCAACCGCCTCATCCGCGCCGCCTATCACCTGCTCGGCCTGCAGACCTATTTCACCGCGGGGGTCAAGGAAGTGCGCGCCTGGACCATCCACCAGGGTGATACCGCGCCCCAGGCGGCGGGCGTGATCCATACCGACTTCGAGCGTGGTTTCATCCGCGCCCAGACCATCGCCTACGATGATTTCATCGCCTTTGGCGGCGAGCAGGGCGCCAAGGAAGCGGGCAAGATGCGGGCGGAAGGCAAGGAATATGTCGTCAAGGATGGCGACGTGATGAATTTCCTTTTCAATGTTTGAGCTGGTTTCTGTTTGACAAGTCGGGCGAAGGCCGAGATAATGCCGCGCTTTCCCGGAGGGGTTCCCGAGCGGTCAAAGGGATCAGACTGTAAATCTGACGGCACTGCCTTCGAAGGTTCGAATCCTTCCCCCTCCACCAGTTTAATGAGGCGTCCGGGCGGTACAGTAGATTAGGCCCGGGTTGCTAGTGCGTTTAAGGTTACCGGCGGGTGTAGTTCAATGGTAGAACCACAGCCTTCCAAGCTGATGACGTGGGTTCGATTCCCATCACCCGCTCCAGGATGGTGGTGGCTGTAGTTATAGGTTTTTTGCCCATGTGGCTCAGTGGTAGAGCACTCCCTTGGTAAGGGAGAGGTCGCGCGTTCGATCCGCGCCATGGGCACCAGTTTCTGGATGTTGGATTTTCGCTACTTCGTAAATTTGTTATAGGGACAGAACGATGGCCAAAGAGAAATTTGCACGTACAAAGCCGCACGTGAACGTGGGTACGATTGGGCACGTGGACCATGGCAAGACCACGTTGACGGCGGCGATCACGACGATCCTGTCGAAGAAATTCGGTGGTGCGGCGAAGAACTACGCCGACATCGACTCGGCGCCGGAGGAGAAGGCGCGCGGCATCACGATCAACACCGCGCACGTGGAATACGAGACGGCCAACCGTCACTACGCCCACGTCGACTGCCCGGGCCACGCTGACTACGTCAAGAACATGATCACCGGTGCGGCGCAGATGGACGGCGCGATCCTGGTGGTATCCGCGGCCGACGGCCCGATGCCGCAGACCCGCGAGCACATCCTGCTGGCGCGTCAGGTGGGCGTGCCCTACATCATCGTGTACATGAACAAGGCCGACATGGTCGACGACGCCGAGCTGCTCGAGCTGGTCGAAATGGAAGTCCGTGAGCTGCTGTCCAAGTACGACTTCCCGGGCGACGACATCCCCATCATCATCGGCTCCGCCCTGAAGGCCCTGGAAGGCGACCAGTCCGACATTGGCGAACCCAGCGTGTTCCGTCTGGCGGACGCCCTGGACAGCTACATCCCGACGCCCGAGCGCGCGGTCGACAAGCCCTTCCTGCTGCCGATCGAAGACGTGTTCTCGATCTCTGGCCGCGGCACCGTGGTGACCGGTCGCGTCGAGCGCGGCGTTGTCAAGGTCGGTGAAGAAGTCGAGATCGTCGGCATCAAGCCCACGGTGAAGACCATCTGCACCGGCGTGGAAATGTTCCGCAAGCTGCTCGACCAGGGTCAGGCCGGCGACAACGTGGGCGTGCTGCTGCGCGGCACCAAGCGTGAAGACGTGGAGCGTGGCCAGGTGTTGGCCAAGCCGGGTTCGATCACGCCGCACACCAAGTTCACGGCGGAGATCTACGTGCTGAGCAAGGACGAGGGCGGCCGTCACACCCCGTTCTTCAACGGCTACCGCCCGCAGTTCTACTTCCGGACCACGGACGTGACCGGCTCGATCGAGCTGCCGGCCGGGACCGAGATGGTGATGCCTGGCGACAACGTGTCGATCACGGCCAGCCTGATCGTCCCGATTGCCATGGAAGAAGGTCTGCGCTTCGCCATCCGTGAAGGCGGTCGTACCGTCGGCGCCGGCGTCGTCGCCAAGGTCGTCGAATAAAGGTTTAACGTGTAAGCAACGAGGCGCTCCGCGGTGCGGGGCGCCTTGGTGTCTCTGCCGCAGGGGCATAGCTCAATTGGCAGAGCGTCGGTCTCCAAAACCGAAGGTTGGGGGTTCGATTCCCTCTGCCCCTGCCACTCTTATAAAGATTAGCGATAGTCATGGCCGACAAGATCAAGCTCGTAGTTGCCTTCCTGATGGTGGCGCTCGGGATTGCTGGTTTTTACCTGCTGTCGGGTAGCCCGACGGTAGTGCGGGTATTGTCCGTGCTGGCCGGGGTGGCTGTTGCCGCCGGTGTGGCCTATATGACGGCGCCGGGCAAGGCCTTCTATGGCTTCAGCCAGGAATCCGTGGCCGAGGCGCGCAAGGTCGTCTGGCCGACTCGCAAGGAAACCGTCCAGATGACCGGGATCGTGATCCTGTTCGTGCTGGTCATGGCAATTTTTCTGTGGATGGTGGACAGCAGCCTGTTCTGGCTGGTCAAGCTGGTCATGGGCAGGAGCGAGTGATGGCGATGCATTGGTACGTGGTTCATGCCTATTCGGGCTTTGAGAAGAGCGTGATGCGCGCCCTCAAGGAGCGGATCGAGCGTGCCGGCATGCAGGACCAGTTCGGCGAGATCCTGGTGCCCGTGGAAGAGGTTGTGGAAATGAAGGGCGGCCAGAAGCGCACTTCCGAGCGCAAGTTCTTCCCCGGCTATGTCCTGGTCCAGATGGAAATGAACGACGCCTCCTGGCACCTGGTCAAGAGTACGGCCAAGGTTACCGGCTTCGTAGGCGGTACCGCCAACAAGCCGGCGCCGATTTCCGAGCGCGAGGTCGAGGCCATCATGCAGCAGATGCAGGAAGGCGTGGAGAAGCCGAAGCCGAAGATCACCTTCGAGTCGGGCGAGTTGGTGCGGGTCACCGACGGCCCCTTTACCGATTTCAACGGCATGGTCGAAGAAATCAACTACGACAAGAGCAAGCTGCGGGTATCCGTGACCATCTTTGGTCGCCCGACCCCCGTGGAACTGGATTTCTCCCAAGTGGAGAAGGCCTGACCGGGGCCTAAAACCGGCAGAGGAGCGCCAGTAGGTCTTGACCGGCCGAAAGTGCGTTACGACTCAAGTTTGAAAGGACGCCATCATGGCAAAGAAAATCATCGGCTATATCAAGCTGCAAGTACCGGCCGGCAAGGCCAACCCGTCGCCGCCCATCGGTCCCGCCCTGGGCCAGCGCGGCCTCAACATCATGGAATTCTGCAAGGCGTTCAACGCCAAGACCCAGGAGCTGGAGCCGGGCCTGCCGATCCCCGTGGTGAT
Source organism: Hydrogenophilaceae bacterium (assembly GCA_041650095.1). Classification (GTDB taxonomy): domain Bacteria; phylum Pseudomonadota; class Gammaproteobacteria; order Burkholderiales; family Thiobacillaceae; genus Parasulfuritortus. Next base: position 7,367 of record JBAZLW010000056.1, read on the forward strand.
CACCGCCTTTGCGGACAAGTCCTTCACCTTCATCATGAAGACCCCGCCGGCGACGATCCTGATCAAGAAGGCCGTCGGCATCCAGAAGGGCAGCGCCAAGCCGCATACCGACAAGGTGGGCACGATCACCCGTGCCCAGCTGGAAGAAATCGCCAAGACCAAGCAGCCGGATCTGACTGCCGCCGATATGGACGCCGCCGTGCGCACCATCGCCGGCAGCGCCCGCAGCATGGGTCTCAACGTGGAGGGTGTCTGACATGGCCAAGATTTCCAAGCGTGTACAGGCCCTGAAGGCCAAGGTCGATCGCAACAAGGCCTATGCCATTGACGAGGCCCTGGGTCTGGTCAAGGAAGCGGCTACCGCCAAGTTCGACGAGTCCATCGACGTCGCCGTGAACCTCGGCGTCGATCCCCGCAAGTCCGACCAGGTGGTGCGCGGCTCCGTCGTGCTGCCGCGTGGTACCGGCAAGTCGGTGCGTGTCGCCGTGTTCGCTCAGGGCGCCAACGTCGAGATCGCCAAGAACGCCGGCGCCGACATCGTCGGCTTCGAGGATCTGGCGGCCGAGATCAAGGGCGGCAAGATGGACTTCGATGTCGTCATCGCCACCCCCGACGCCATGCGTGTGGTTGGCCAGCTCGGTCAGATCCTCGGTCCGCGCGGCCTGATGCCTAACCCCAAGGTGGGCACCGTGACCCCGAACGTCGCCGAGGCGGTCAAGAACGCCAAGGCCGGTCAGGTCCAGTACCGTACCGACAAGGGCGGCATCGTGCATGCCACCCTGGGCCGCGCCTCCTTCGAGGCCGCTGCCCTGAGGGAAAACCTGGCTGCCATCATCGATGCCCTGAACAAGGCGCGTCCGGCCAATGCCAAGGGCGTGTATCTGAAGAAGATCGCCGTGTCCAGCACCATGGGCGTCGGCGTGCGGGTCGACCAGGCCAGCCTGGCCCAGTAAGAAATTTGGGTGTCCGCCGATCTCGGTCGGCGGGCTTGTCCAAGACCGTAGATGCCGCAAGGCTTAATTTGGGAGCGATCCCGGTCTACGCAGACGGTGTAGCCCGAAACAGGATGCAACTCCTGAATCAGGTCGCCGTAGGGTGGTGCGGCTGTGGCCGTACCGTTTATTGGCTTGATAGGAGGAAAGGCCCATGGGTCTCAATCTTGATGACAAAAAAGCTGTCGTAGCCGAGGTGTCGGCCCAGCTCGCCGACGCCCAGACCCTGGTCATGGCCGAATACAGCGGGGTCAAGGTCGCCGACCTGACCGTGCTGCGTGCCAAGGCCCGTCAGTCTGGCGTCTACTTGCGCGTGCTGAAGAACACCCTGGTGCGCCGCGCCGTCGCCGATACCCCGTTCGCGCCCCTGGCCGAACAGATGACCGGTCACCTGATCTACGGCATGTCCGCCGATCCGGTTGCCGCAGCCAAGGTATTGAACGATTTCGCCAAGGGCAATGACAAATTGGTGCTGAAGGTGGGTTCCTACGATGGCAAGGTGTTGGACAAGGCCGGCGTGCAAGCCCTGGCTTCCATCCCGAGCCGCGCGGAACTGCTCGCCAAGCTGCTCGGCGTCATGCAGGCGCCTCTCACCGGCTTCGCCGGTGCCATGGCCGCTCTGGCCAAGCAGCGCGAAGAAGCGGCTGCCTGAGAACGTATTTAGCAAACATCACGATTTAGGAGTGCATTAGAAATGGCAATTACTAAGGAAGACATCCTGGAAGCCGTCGGCGCGATGAGCGTCATGGAACTGAACGACATGGTCAAGGCCTTCGAAGAGAAGTTCGGCGTTTCCGCCGCGTCCATGGCGGTTGCCGCCCCGGGTGCGGGTGGCGCTGCCGCTGTGGCCGAGGAACAGACCGAGTTCGACGTGATCCTGACCGCCGCTGGTGCCAGCAAGGTCAACGTCATCAAGGTGGTGCGTGCCCTGACCGGCCTGGGTCTGAAGGAAGCCAAGGACCTGGTCGACGGCGCTCCCAAGGCCGTCAAGGAAGGTTGTGCCAAGGCCGAAGCCGAGGACATCAAGAAGCAGCTTACCGAAGCTGGCGCCAGCGTCGAGATCAAGTAATTCCGACGTGCCGGGCGTTTCGCCTGCAGTATGGCTGGTGGCCTTCTGGCCACCAGCTTTTACCTATTTCAGGCTTCAGGAATCAGGCCGTAGCCGGCCGTATTCCTGAATCCTGAGTCCTGTCCCTGACATGGAGCCGACATGAACTACACCTTCGCCGAGAAAAAGCGTATCCGCAAGAGTTTCGCCAAGCGCGAGAGCGTCCTGCAGGTGCCCTACCTGTTGACCACCCAGATCCAGTCCTACTTCGAGTTTCTGCAGGAGTTCACCCTGCCGAGCGAACGCAAGGACCAGGGCCTGCAGGCGGCCTTCGGTTCCATCTTCCCGATCACCAGCCATAACGGCGGCGCCAAGCTGGACTTCGTCAGTTATACCCTGGGTCAACCGGTGTTCGACATCGTCGAGTGCCAGCAGCGTGGCCTGACCTACGCCGCCAGCCTGCGCGCCAAGGTGCGCCTGATCATCCTGGACCGCGAAAGCAGCAAGGAGAAGATCAAGGAAGTGAAGGAGCAGGAGGTTTACATGGGCGAGATCCCGCTCATGACCCCGAACGGTTCCTTCGTCATCAACGGTACCGAGCGGGTCATCGTCTCCCAACTGCATCGTTCGCCGGGCGTGTTCTTCGAGCATGACCGCGGCAAGACCCATTCCTCCGGCAAGCTGCTGTTCTCGGCCCGGATCATCCCCTACCGTGGCTCCTGGCTCGACTTCGAGTTCGATCCCAAGGACTTCGTCTATTTCCGGATCGACCGCCGGCGCAAGATGCCGGTCACCGTGTTGCTCAAGTCGCTTGGCTACAGCCACGAGCAGATCCTGGCCGACTTCTACGAGTTCGAGTCCTTCCATGTCGGCAAGAAGGGCATCGAGTTCGAGCTCAAGCCCGAGCGTCTGAAGGGCGATATGGCCCGCTTCGACATCGTCGACAAGGAAGGCAAGGTCGTCGTCGCCAAGGACAAACGCATCACTGCTCGCCATGTCCGCGACATCGAAGCCGCTGGCATCAAGAAACTGGTGGTCGACAGCGAGTTCATGCTCGGCCGCGTCATCGCCGCCAACGTGGTCGACAAGGAGACCGGTGAGGTCATCGCCCGCGCCAACGACGAGATCACCGAGGCCCTGCTCGAGAAGCTGCTCGAGGCCAAGGTCACCAAGTTCGAAACCCTGTTCACCAACGATCTCGATCATGGCCCCTGGGTATCGCAGACCCTGCGCGCCGACGAGACGGTCGACCAGTGGACCGCGCGCGTCGCCATCTATCGCATGATGCGTCCGGGCGAGCCGCCCACCGAGGATGCGGTCGAAGCCCTGTTCCAGCGCCTGTTCTTCTCGTCCGATACCTACGACCTGTCCAAGGTCGGCCGCATGAAGTTCAACCGCCGCATCGGCCGCGACGAGCTGCTCGGTTCCGGCACCCTGGCCAACGAGGACATCGTCGCCGTCATCAAGATCCTGGTCGAACTGCGCAACGGCCGCGGCGAGGTGGACGACATCGACCACCTGGGCAACCGCCGGGTCCGTTCGGTCGGCGAACTGGCCGAGAACCAGTTCCGTGCCGGCCTGGTCCGGGTCGAGCGTGCGGTCAAGGAGCGCCTGAACCAGGCCGAGTCCGACAACCTGATGCCGCATGACCTGATCAATGCCAAGCCGATTTCCGCCGCCATCAAGGAATTCTTCGGGTCGAGTCAATTGTCCCAGTTCATGGACCAGACCAACCCGCTGTCCGAGATCACCCACAAGCGGCGCATTTCCGCCCTGGGCCCCGGCGGCCTGACCCGCGAGCGCGCCGGCTTCGAGGTGCGCGACGTGCACCCGACCCACTACGGCCGGGTCTGCCCGATCGAGACGCCGGAAGGCCCGAACATCGGCCTGATCAACTCCCTGGCCCTGTACGCCCAGACCAACGAATACGGCTTCATCGAGACGCCCTACCGCAAGGTGATCGACGGCAAGGTGACCGACCAGATCGACTACCTGTCCGCCATCGAGGAGGGCAAGTACGTGATCGCCCAGGCCAACGCGGCCCTGAGCGAAAAGGGCCAGTTCACCGACGAGCTGGTGTCCTGCCGGCACAAGAACGAGTTCGCCCTGTCGACCCCCGACCGCATCCAGTACATG
>JBAZLW010000057.1:0-11353 GCA_041650095.1 Hydrogenophilaceae bacterium
TCGGCAAGGCCGGCGGCCGGGGTGCCGGGGCGCGGGCTGTAGACGAAACTGAAGGAATGATCGTAGTTGATCTCTTCTAGCAGGCGCAGGGTGGCCTCGAAGTCTTCCTCGGTCTCGCCCGGGAAGCCGACGATGAAGTCGGTCGCCAGGCTGATGTCCGGTCGCACCGCGCGGATCTTGCGGATGATGCTCTTGTACTCGAGCACCGTGTAGCCGCGCTTCATCGCGGCCAGGATGCGGTCGGAACCGGCCTGCACCGGCAGGTGCAGGTGCGACACCAGCTTGGGTACCTTGGCATAGACGTCGATCAGGCGCTGGGTGAACTCGCGTGGGTGCGAGGTGGTGTAGCGGATGCGCTCGATCCCGGGCACCTCGGCCACCAGTTCGATCAGCAGGGCGAAGTCGGCGACATCGGCATCGGCCATCTCGCCCTGGTAGGCGTTGACGTTCTGGCCCAGCAGGGTGATCTCCTTGACGCCCGCGTCGGCCAGATGGGCAACCTCGGCCAGGACATCGTCGAGCGGGCGCGAGACTTCTTCGCCGCGGGTAAAGGGCACCACGCAATAAGTGCAGTACTTGCTGCAGCCCTCCATGATCGAGACGAAGGCGGACGGTCCCTCCACCCGCGCTGGCGGCATATGGTCGAACTTCTCGATCTCGGGGAACTCGATGTCGACCTGGGCGCGGCCGGTCTGGCGGCGCTTCGTCAGCATGCCGGGCAGGCGGTGCAGGGTCTGCGGCCCGAACACCAGGTCGACATAGGGCGCCCGCTGGATGATAGCGGCACCTTCCTGGCTGGCCACGCAGCCGCCGACGCCGATGATCAGTTCGGGATTTTTCTGTTTCAGGTGCCTGACCATGCCGAGGTCGGTGAACACCTTCTCCTGCGCCTTTTCGCGCACCGAGCAGGTGTTGAACAGGATGACGTCGGCGTCTTCCGGCTTGTCGGTGGTCTCGAAGTCTTCGGTTCCGAGCACGTCAGCCATCTTGGCCGAGTCGTACTCGTTCATCTGGCAGCCGAAGGTCTTGATGAATACTTTGCGCGTCACGCGGGGATTGCTTGGGGAGGGGGGGAAGAGAGTGGTGGTGATGGCTGGAATTGAACCAGCGACCTGAGGGTTATGAATCCTCCGCTCTAACCGACTGAGCTACATCACCACGGCCGAAAACGAGCCGCGGATTATCCGGGCGCCCCTATCAATTGTCAAGGATTACAAGGGTTTGGCCGGCGACTCCGGATGGGCGGCGGCGGGTGGCCGGGCCAGGCGGCCAAGGCGGCCTGCCAAAACCCGGCCGCGGTGCCGATATCGGCCGGCAGGACCAGGCCCAGAAACCCGGCGGCGGCACGCAGTGCAGCGAGCGGAAACGCGCTATCGACCGGCTGGGCCAGGGTCTGCTTGCTCAGCTTGGCGCCGTGCTCGTCGAGTGCGACCGGCAGGTGCAGGTAGGCCGGCGTCGGCAGGCCCAGAGCCTGTTGCAGGACGATCTGGCGCGGCGTCGAGGTGAGCAGGTCGGCGCCCCGGACGACATGGCTGATGCCCTGATCGGCGTCATCAACCACCACGGCCAGTTGATAAGTGTAGATGCCGTCGGCACGCCTGAGCACGAAGTCGCCGCACTCGCCTGCGACGTTGCAGGCGACATGGCCGAGCAGGTCGTCACGGAAGACCACGCGGCTATCCGGGACCATGAAGCGTTGCGCCAGCGCCCGGTCGGCGTGCTGGCGGGTCAGGCAGGTACCGGGATAAACCGGTCCATCGACCCCTCGCCGCGTGACCTCCGATAGTTGTTTGCGACTGCATGCGCAGGCGTAGACCAGACCGAGATGCCGCAATTCGTCGAGCGCCGCGCAATAGGCTTCGCCACGTTGGCTCTGGTACATGACCGGCCCGTCCCACTCGAAACCGAAGCCGTCCAGGCTGCGCAGTATGGAGTCGACCGAGTCGGCCACGACGCGGGGCGGGTCGACGTCTTCGATGCGCAGCAGCCATGCGCCGCCCCGTGTCTTGGCCTCCAGGTAACTGCCCAGGGCGGCGACCAGGGAACCGAAATGCAGCGGCCCGCTGGGTGTGGGCGCGAAACGGCCACGATAGGCCGGCATCGCCATGGTTGTCCTTCTACTCGCTGAATTGCAGGTTATGCAGGCGCTGGTAGGTGCCACCCCTGGCCAGCAGCTCGGCGTGGTTGCCCTGTTCGGTGATGCGCCCCTTCTCCAGGACCACGATGCGGTCGGCCTTCTCGATGGTGGAGAGGCGATGGGCGATGACCAGGGTGGTGCGCCCCTGGATCAGGTTTTCCAGGGCGGCCTGGACCAGACGCTCCGATTCTGTGTCCAGGGCGGAGGTCGCCTCGTCGAGGATCAGGATCGGGGCATTCTTGAGGATGGCGCGGGCGATGGCCAGGCGCTGACGCTGGCCGCCGGATAATTTGACGCCGTTCTCGCCGATCAGGGTATCCATGCCTTCCGGCAACTCCCGTATGAAACCCATGGCGTGCGCGGCCTCGGCCGCGCGCTCGATCTCCGCGCGGCTGACCCGGCCCAGGCGGCCATAGGCGATGTTGGCGGCAACGCTGTCGTTGAACAAGGTGGTCTCCTGCGACACCAGGGCGATATTGGCGCGCAGACTGGCCAGCCGGATGTCGTTGAGATCGATGCCGTCGAGCAGGATACGGCCCTGGCTTGGCCGGTAAAAACGCGGGATCAGATTGACCAGGCTGGTCTTGCCGCCCCCCGAGCCGCCCACCAATGCCACGGTCTCGCCCGGCTTGACCCACAGGTCGATGCCGTCGAGTGCCGGTTTATTCTTGCCTTTATAAGCCAGGGTCACGGCCTCGAAACGCAGGTCGCCCGTCGCCCGCTCAATGTCCCGGGTGCCGGTATCGGTTTCGTTGTCGAGGTCGAGCAGCGCGAATACGGCCTCGGCCGCCGCCAGGCCACGCTGCAAGGCCAGGGTGATGCCCGACAGGCGCTTCAGCGGCGCCGACAACAGCAACATGGCAACCATGAAGGAAACGAAGCTGCCGACCGTGGTCTGGTCACTGGCCGCCTGCAAGGTGGCGATATAGACGATCGTCGCGAGGGCCAGGGCCGCGAGCAATTGGGTAATCGGGCCATGCGCCTGGGAGGCCACGACCTGTTTCATCGCAAACCGGCGGGCCCGCTGGACCACCTCGAAGTATCGGCGCCGTTCGTAGTCCTGACCGTCGAATATCTTGACGATCTTGTGCCCGACGATGCTCTCATCGAGGACGTGCGTGATATCGCCCACGTTGCGCTGCAGTTCGCGGCTGGTATAGCGCAGGCGGCGGCCCGCGTAACGGAATACCAGCCAGGCCGGCGGCGCAATGGCGAAGGTCACCAGGGCCAGCTTCCAGTTCAGGTAAAACAGCCAGCCGATCAGACCGACCACGGTGAGCATGTCGCGCACCAGCGTGGTCAGAACATTGGTCGCGGCGTCGGTCAGCTGGTTCACATTGAAGGCGGCGGTGGCGACCAGTTGCCCCTTCTTGGCGTCGTCGTAATAGGCCACCGGCTGGGCGAGCAATTTGTCGAATATCAAACGGCGCAGGTCCATCACCAAATGGCTGCCGACGTGGGCCATGGCATAGGACGAAACGAAGGTGGCGATACCCTTCACGACAAAGAGCGCGATCAGGGCCAGCGGCACCCAGCGGATGATGGTCGCGTTCTTGTCCACGAAGCTGCCGTCGAGCATCGGTTTCATCAGTGCCGGCAGCACGGGCTCGCTGGCGGCCACCACCACCATGGTGACCAGCGACAGGGCAAACATCCGCCAATAGGGTTTTACATACCCAAGCAGGCGAAAATAAAGAGTTTTGGAATTCATTAGAATGGTTCACTATGCCGTTGGTACGGCCTAAACGCCTGTTGACGCGGTAAAAATTAGCCAATTATAGTGTCAGAATGCTCGAGGAAATGGACGCCCTGGAAACCAAGCTTGCGCAACTGCTTGAGCGCCATCAAGCCATGCGCGCGGATAACTTCCGGTTGAGGCAACAAATGGTGGCGATGGAAAACGCCAACAAGCTGCTCACCGAGCGTCTCGCGGAGGTGCGCGGACGCATGGAACAACTGTTCAACAAACTACCTGACTAACGCCGATGCCCCCTGCCAAGACCGTCAGCCTGGATGTCACCATCATGGGCCGGGAATTTCGGGTCGCCTGTCCGGAAGGCGAAAAACCGAGCCTCATCGAGGCGGCCGGTTACCTGGACCGGAAGATGCGGGAGATCAGGGAAACCGGCAAGGTCATCGGGGTCGAACGCATCGCGATCATGGCTGCCCTCAACATTGCCCATGATTTTTTGAACGCCCGCCCGGCCGATTCCGACGCGGCGGAAGCGCGGGTCCGGCTCGATCGAATCAACGGCCTGCTTGATCAAGCGCTCGCTCAGCAAGATAATCTGTTCTGAGCCCTGCGGCGTACGCGAGGTTGGCGTATTCTTTGAACCGATGCGTAATGCGCATGGCAGCGGTCATCACCCGGTAGGTGTGCGCGTGGCTAGTTCCATGTACCCGAAACCGATGTGCCGCCGCCCTCTTGGACCCCTGGGTTCAGGATTGCCTTCCGGACGGCGCTAGCGGGGCTCACTTCTCTAGGAACCTCTGAATGAATCCAACGTGGAGCGCGTTGTCGTGAGAAGCGTTTGGATGCAAGGCGCGTGGCGCCGCCCATAGCCCGGCCTATGGGCAAGCCGCGCAACGCCGCAGACGGGCGCTTCTCGCGGCAACCCCTTCGGGACGGGGCTTTGCGGACGGTCTGCGGCGTTGCGTCGCTTGCGAATGGAATGACCATTCGCCGCGCGCCGCGCCTTGCATCCCATCCCGCAATACCCACGTCGCACCCACGCTGGATTCATTCAGAGGTTCCTTAAACATGCATTTCAGCCCAACTTCACCCGACAAGATCGTCTTGCGCAGCCAGCTGCGCAAGATCCGCCTGGGTATCCCGGCCGATGCGCGCAGGCAGGCCGGCCGTGCCATCACCCGGTTCGCCCTCGCGCACGGGCTGCTGGCAAGCAAGCGCAGGCTGGGCCTCTATATCCCATCGAAGGGCGAACTCGACTGCCTGCCCTTGCTCAACCGGGCATTGTGGCTGGGTGCCGAATGCTATCTGCCGGTGGTGCCGCGGGCACGCCAGCGCCAGCTCTGGTTTTCCCGCCTGGGCAAAGGCCCGCATTGGGGGCTCAACCGCTACGGCATCCCGGAATACGGCCACCGCCAGTCCGCTCGGGTGCGGGCCGCCGATCTCGACATCCTGTTCCTGCCCCTGCTGGGATTCGATGAGTCGGGCTATCGCATGGGCATGGGCGGCGGTTATTACGATGCCAGTCTCGCCTTTCTTGCCCGCAGACGGCATTGGCGCAGACCCCGTCTGATCGGCCTGGCGTTCGAGGCACAGAAGGTAGCCAGGTTACCGACCGATCCCTGGGATATCCCGCTCGACGCGGTGATCACCGAGCGGCGCTATCACCGCTTCAATAACGGTGGCGGACAGCCGTCGTTGCGGTAGATGTCGGCACACTGGGGGTGGGCAGCGAGAGCCACTCCTGATTGCTGGCCGGCTGGCCAATCCTGCTTGCCATGGCTGCAAACCAGGCCATGGCGGTGGCCGGAGGCGCCTTGCCGAGGCCAGTCAGCACCGGTGCATCGGTCTCGGGGCGGCTCAAGGCATCGAGCCAGTGTTTCATCTTGGCGGGGTCGGTCATCCTGTTGACGATGGCCTGATGGAAAGTCGGGTTGGCACTGGCGAGCAGCCAGCGCAGGTACAGTTGCGGATCGGTGAACTCCGACCAGTTGCGCGCCGCTGCCGGGTCGATGGCATCGGACAACGCCTTCGGGTAGGTCGCCGGATCCGCCGCGACCGTGGCCAGCGCAGTCATGAAGCGCGGCTCAGTGACGGCGTCCAGCCATTCGGCGAAAGCGGCCGGATCCTTGAATGCGGCGCCGTTCCTCCTGGCATCCAGCATCTGCGCCAGCCAGGCTTCGGGTGTGCCGGGCAGCCCCGCCTTGTCCGCAATGGACCCGGCCGCGAGGGCGATCCCCGGGGCAAATGCGACGAACAGGAGGGCGGCTATGGACTGGATGCGGGACATGGTAGCGATTTGTTCAAGACAAATTCTCGTATGGAAAATACTACCATGCCTGTTTATCAGGCAGCGGGGCAATAAAAAAAGCGGAACGTTTCCGTTCCGCTTTTCTACTGCCGAAGGTCTGCGGTATTACTTGGCGGGCGCGGCGGGAGCGGCGAACGGCATCATGAACATGCTGGCGGGGTTAGCCATGTTGCTGTAGGTGGCGGGGTTCATGAAGGAGCCCCAGGTGCCGTAGGTCTGCGGGTTGGCGGCGGCACCCATCCAGTTGGTGTACATGTTGGGGTTCATCGGGGCCATCATCAGGTTCATGTTGGCGGGGTTCATCGGAGCCATCGCCCAGTTCATGTACAGGCTGGGGTTCAGCATTTGCATGCCGGTGTTCATGACGCGCGGATCCATGGGAGCCATCATCCACTTCATGTACATGTTGGGGTTCATCATGGGGTTGATCATGGCCATGTAGAAGTTGGGGTCCATACCGGCGGCCATCCACTTGCCATACATGTTGGGGTCCAGGAAGGCGGCGTAGGACTTCAGCATGTCGGGGGACATGCCGGTCTGGGCCATCTTGGTGTAGACGTTCGGGTCCATCATCTTCTGCATCAGGACCATGGAGGTGGCGGGGTCCATCATGTCGGTCATGACTTGCACGGCGGCCTTGGGATCCTTGGCGGCGTCAGCGGCCTTGGCGGGATCCAGCATCTGGGCGGCGGTGCCTTCGGGGGCGGCGAAAGCGAATTGGGACAGCATGGCCAGGGTCAGGGCGCTGGCAAGAGCGGACAATTTCATCGGATATCTCCTTAAGGAATGAAGAAACAACGGGAACAAAAATGGGGCATTTCGGTTCGAGAGTGTACGTCGGAATATTAGTACATTCTATTATTCGGCGGAGCAATGAGGACCATTGACTCCGGTATGTTGCGAGGACGCAACAGTACTACTCGCCCAGATAGGCGGCCTTTACCCCGGGGTCATTCGCCAGCCGATCGCTTGGCCCGGACAATACCATGGCGCCGCTTTCCATGACATAGCCGCGCCGGCTGACCTGCAAGGCCAGGTGGGCGTTCTGTTCGACCAGCAGGATGGTCACGCCTTCGCGGGCGATGTTGGCAATGGTCTGGTAGATCTTCTGCACCATCAGCGGCGCCAGCCCCATGCTGGGTTCGTCCAGCAGCAACAGGCGCGGCCGCGCCATCATCGCCCGGCCGATGGCCAGCATCTGCTGTTCCCCACCCGAGAGCGTGCCGGCCAGTTGTGCGCGACGCTCGGCCAGGCGGGGGAAAAGACGGTACACCCGCTCGAGATCGCTGCGCACATTAGGCGCGTCTCGGCGACTGTAGGCACCCATATCCAGGTTTTCCGCCACGGTCAGACGTCCGAAGATGCCCCGGCCTTCCGGCACCAGGGCGAGGCCGAGCCGAGCGATGGCATGGGTGGGGCGGCCGCTGAGCCGCTCTCCCGCAAAGCGGACCTCGCCGTCGTGCTGCACCAGACCCATCAAGCCCTTGAGGATGCTGCTCTTGCCAGCGCCGTTGGCGCCGATCAGGCAGACCAGTTCGCCCTCGCCGACCTCGAAGTCGACGCCGCGGACGGCCTGGATGCCGCCGTAGTGGACCTTGAGCCCCTTCGCCTCCAGCAGGCTCATGCCACCACCTCCTCGATCGTCAGGGGTTGGTAGTTGTCATGCGTCGGTGGCCGGAGGCATGCGCGGCCGGTCACGCCTTCCTTCAGTAGGCACGGCTCCTGGCTCATGCCTCCCCCCCCAGGTAGGCCTCGATCACCGCCGGGTCCTTCTGCACCGTTTCTGGGGCGCCTTCGGCGATCTTGCGGCCATAGTCGAGCACGGCGACCCGGTCGCACAGGCCCATGACCAGCTTCACGTCGTGTTCGATCAGCAGCAGGGTGATGCCGGAATCACGCAACTTCCGGAACAGCTCGCCCATCTCGCGGCGCTCGCTGGGGTTCATGCCGGCCACCGGCTCGTCGAGCGCCAGCAGTTTGGGCTCGGTCGCCAGCGCGCGGGCGATCTCGAGCCGGCGCTGGTCGCCATAGGCCAGGTGGCCGGCCAGTGCACGGCCCTTGCCGGTCAGGCCGACGAAGGCCATCAAGTCATGGGCGCGTTCCCGGGTTTCCTTCTCCTCGGTCCGGCTGGCGCGGCCGCGCAACACCGCGCCCAGCACGCCGGTACGGGTGCGGATATGGCGACCGACCATGACGTTTTCCAGGGCGGTCATGTTGGCGAACAGGCGGATGTTCTGGAAGGTGCGGGCGAAACCCAGGCCGACGATCCGGTGTGGCTTGGCATTCTGGATCGATACTCCGCGCAGCTTGATCGCCCCCTCGCTGACCGAATACAGTCCGGTCATGCAGTTGAACAGGGTGGTCTTGCCGGCGCCGTTGGGGCCGATCAAGCCATAGATCTCGCCGGCCCCGACCGACAGCGAGACATCCTCCAGTGCGCTCAGGCCGCCGAAACGCTTGCTTACCTTATCGACCGACAGGACCGTATCCATGCTCAGGCCTTGGCGTCGTATAGGCTGGCCTGTTGGCTACGGCCGCCTTGCTTAACGTTCGCTGCGCTCACATTAGCCTCGCCGAAACTGCGTTTTCCTGCTCGATCACACTTTCCTCGGCGGAGAACTCGCGCTTGCGCTGCCGGGACGGGATCAGGCCGGCCGGGCGGTACAGCATCATCACCACCATGGCCAGGCCGAACAGCAGCATGCGCAGGTCGTTCGGGTCGACCGCGACATGGCCGAGCATGGCGCGCTGCCAGTCGCCGACATGGCGCAGCGCCTCGGGCAGCACGGTGAGCAGCAGCGCGCCCAGGATGACCCCGGGGATGTTGCCCATGCCGCCCAGCACGATCATGCACAGGATCATGATCGATTCCATCAGGTTGAAGCTTTCCGGGCTGATAAAGCCCTGGAAGGCGGCGAACAGGCCACCGGCCAGGCCGCCGAACATGGCGCCCATGGCGAAGGCGAGCAGCTTGATGTTGCGGGTGTTGATGCCCATCGCGGCGGCGGCCACCTCGTCCTCGCGGATCGCCGCCCAGGCGCGGCCGATGCGGGAATCCTGCAGGCGCATGGCGACCAGGATGGTCGCCAGGGTCAGGCCGAGAAACAGGTAGTAGTAAAGGTGCGGCGACGACAACTGGATGCCGAACAGGTGTGCGGTCTGTCCCAGGGACAGGCCGCCGATGTGGATCGGGTCGATCAGGTTGATCCCCTGCGGCCCGTTGGTGATGTTCACCGGGGCGTCCAGGTTGTTCAGGAAGATGCGGATGATCTCGCCGAAGCCCAGGGTGACGATGGCCAGGTAGTCGCCGCGCAGGCGCAGGGTTGGCGCGCCGAGCAGGACACCGAACAGCCCGGCCAGTGTCGCCCCCAGCGGTAAGGCCAGCCAGAAGGGCAGGTGCAGGCCGAAATGTGGGCTGCCCAGCCAGGCGAAGACATAGGCGCCCAGGGCATAGAAGGCGATGTAGCCGAGGTCGAGCAGGCCGGCATAGCCGACCACGATATTCAGGCCGAGCGCCAGCATCGCGTACAGCAGGGCGAAGTCGAGTACGCGCACCCAGCTGCGGCCCAGGCCGGCGCCGACCAGGAAGGGCAGCGCGATGAGCAGGACCGCGAGCAGGCCGAAGGCGATGCGCGGATTATGGCGTAACCATCTAAGCGCGGTTGGCAACCCGTTCTCCCAACAGCCCGGAGGGCCGGAACACCAGCACCAGGATCAGGACCATGAAGGCGAACACGTCCTGGTAGTTGCTGCCCAGGAAACCGCCGGTCAGGTCGCCGATGTAACCCGCGCCCAGGGCCTCGATCACGCCCAGCAGGAGACCGCCCAGCACCGCGCCCGTGATGTTGCCGATACCGCCCAGAACCGCCGCCGAAAAGGCCTTCAGGCCGAGCAGGAAGCCCATGTAGTAGTGCGCCAGGCCGTAGTAGGCGCTCACCATCACGCCGGCGATGGCGGCCAGCGCCGAGCCGATGATGAAGGTGGCGGAGATCACCGTATTGACGTTCACGCCCATCAGCTCGGCCACCTCGCGCGACTGCGCCGTGGCGCGCATGGCGCGGCCGAGCCGGGTGTGGTTGACCAGGAAGACCAGCCCGAACATGATGAGGATGGAGAGCGCGACGATGGCGATCTGCAGGTCGCTCACGGTCGCGCCCAGCAGCTCGTGGCGGCCGCGCGGCAGGATGGCCGGGAAGGAAACATAGCCGCGGCCCCAGATCAGCATGGCGGCATTCTGCAGGATGATCGAGACGCCGATCGCGGTGATCAGCGGCGCCAGGCGCGGCGCCTTGCGCAACGGCCGGTAGGCCACCCGCTCGATCACGAAGCCGAGTGCCATGCAGGCCGGCACCGCGATCAGCACCCCGGCCAGCAGGACCATCATGCCCGGCAGTTCGGGATGGGCGCCCAGTAGCGCCCCGATCACCGCCAGGGCCACCATGGCGCCGATCATGGTCACTTCGCCATGGGCGAAGTTGATCAGCTCCAGGATGCCGTAAACCATGGTGTAGCCGAGTGCGACCAGGGCATAGATGCTGCCCAGGACCAAGCCGTTGATGAGTTGTTGTACGAAGATGTCCATGGTCTTGCTAACGGCCCCTATTTGGGGCAAGGGGACTTATTTCACCGTTTCCAGGACCGTCCAGGCGCCACCCTTGGCTTGATACAGGGTCACCGCGCCGCCCGCGGTGTCGCCCTTGGCGTCGAAGCGCAACGGGCCGGTCACGCCGGCATGGTCGGTCTTCGGCAGTTCGGCCAGGACCTTGGCCGGGTCGGTTGAATCGGCCCGCCGCATGGCCGCGACCAGGATCTCCACGGCATCATAGGCATAGGGCGCATAGACCTGGATGGGTCCGTACTTGGCCTCGAAGCGCTGCTTGAATTCGACGCCGCCGGGCATGGCGTCGAGCGGCAGGCCGGGCGAGGAGGCGACCACACCCTCGGCATCGGCACCGGCCAGCTTGATGAAGTTGATGTTCTGCAGGCCGTCGCCGCCGAGCAACTGGGCGGTCAGGCCCAGGCGCTTCATCTGGCGCGCCATCGGGCCGCCCTGCGGGTCCATGCCGCCGAAGAAGACCAGGTCGGCCGCCTTGCCCTTGATGCTGGTCAGGATGGCGGTGAAGTCGGTCGACTTGTCGCTGGTGTATTCACGCGCGACCACGGTGGCGCCGGCGGCCGTGGCGGCTTTTTCGAATTCGTCTGCCAGACCCTGGCC
>JBAZLW010000058.1:0-11352 GCA_041650095.1 Hydrogenophilaceae bacterium
TGCCCGGGCCTGGTCCTGCCAGGCCGCCAGCTCGGGGTTGTCCGGGTCGACGGTGAGGGCGAAACGGATGTTGTCCAGGGTGTATTCATGGGCGCAGCAGACCAAGGTGTCGGGAGGCAGGCCGGCTAGGCGGGTCAAACTCTTGTGCAGGGCCTCCGGTGTGCTCCCGAACACCTTGCCGCAGCCGCAGGAGAACAGGGTGTCGCCGCAGAACAGCCAGCCATGGCCGAAATAGGCAATGTGTCCCGGGGTATGGCCCGGGATGGCCAGCACCTCGAAACGCAATCCGAGTTCGGCGATGACGCATTCTGTGCCCTCGACTACCGGCCTGGTCAGGCCCGGTATGCGATCCCGGGCCAGTCCGTAGACCGGGGTGCTGGGGTAGTGTGCGAGGATGTCCAGGATGCCGCCGGTGTGGTCGCCATGGTGGTGGGTGACGAGTATTGCGACCGGCCGCATGCGCCCTGCCTTCAGCCAAGTTAAAATAGGCTCGGCTTCGCCAGGGTCGACGAACAGGGCGGATTGGCCGTCATGGACGGTCCAGATATAGTTGTCCTCGAAGGCGAGGATGGGTTCGAGTTGTGGCATGACTGAATGATAGGACGCCCCCGCATGACGGAAAACTGGTTTAATTCGGATATCGGGGGCTACGTGCGGGAGCGCGAGCTGGCCTGGTTCGATGCCACCAGTGCCGATATCTTCGGTTTCAATGCCATGCAGGTGGGCCAGTGTCATGTCGATTTCCTGCGCGCCAACCGGATGCCGTTCCGCTTTGCCACCTCGGTGACCGATGGCCTCATGCATGCCCGGCCGGAGGAATTGCCGATTGCCGAGCAAAGTATCGATCTGGTGGCCCTGCCGCACGTACTCGAGTTTTCGCCCAACCCGCACCAGTTGCTGCGTGAGGTGGAACGGGTGTTGCGCCCGGAAGGGCGCTTGCTGCTGGCCGGGTTCAACCCGCTCAGCCTGTGGGGACTGAAGCGGGTGCTGGGGACCCGGCAGGTCTATCCCTGGAATGGCCGTTTCCTGCACCTGACCCGGATCAAGGACTGGTTGTCCCTGCTGGGCTTTGAATTGCTGTCGGGGCGGATGATCTGTTACGCACCGCCGGTGAACCAAGGGGCATGGTTGCGGCGTTTCCGATTCATGGAGGCAGCCGGCGACCGTTGGTGGGCGCTCGGCGGTGGCGTCTACCTGTTGCACGCGGTCAAACGGGTGCGCGGCATGCGTATGATCGCACCGCGCTGGGAGGACAAGTGGCTGGTCAAGCCGGTCCTGGTGCCGCCCAGCAATCGCATCATCAACAACAAAGAACAGCAATGAACGAGGCCAAGGACGACTGGGTGGACCTGTATAGCGATGGCGCCTGCAAGGGCAATCCGGGCATCGGTGGCTGGGGCGTGCTGATGCGCTTCGGCGGGCGAGAGAAGGAACTGTGTGGCGGCGAGTTGGAGACCACCAACAACCGGATGGAACTCACCGCGGTGATCGAGGGTCTGCGCAGCCTCACCCGTGCCTGCCGGGTCCGGGTCCATACCGACTCCCAATATGTCCAGAAGGGCATCCAGGAATGGCTGAAAAACTGGAAACGCAAGGGCTGGAAGACCAGTGCCGGCCAGCCGGTGAAGAATCGGGATCTGTGGGAGGCGCTCGATCGCCTGGCGGCCGAACATCACGTCGAATGGCATTGGGTACGTGGCCATGCCGGGCACCCGGAGAACGAGCGTGCCGATGCCCTGGCCAATGATGGCGTCGATAAGACGCGGCGGGGGGGGTGAAATGCGCAGGATCGTACTGGACACCGAAACCACCGGCCTCAATCCCGGCCAGGGCCACCGGGTGGTCGAGATCGGCGCGGTGGAGGTCGTCAACAGGCGGGTGACCGGGCGGACCTTCCACACCTATCTGAACCCGGACCGCGAGATCGATGCCGGGGCCGCCGAGGTGCATGGCCTGACTGCCGATTTCCTCGCCGACAAGCCGCATTTCCCGGATGTGGTGGCGGAGTTTCTCGACTACATCGCCGGCGCCGAGCTGGTCATCCACAATGCACCGTTCGATGTCGGCTTCCTGAATGCCGAGTTGCGCCGGCTCGATGGCGACGATGACCTGCGCCGCCATTGCCAGGGCGTGCTCGATACCCTGAAGATGGCCAAGGAGATGCATCCGGGCCAGAAGAACAACCTCGATGCGCTTTGTCGCAGGTACGAAGTGGACAATTCGGGGCGTGCCTATCACGGCGCCTTGCTGGACGCCCAGTTGCTGGCCGAGGTGTATCTGGCCATGACGCGCGGCCAGGACAGCCTGGCCATCGAGTCCTTCCTGACCCCGCCGCCGCAATCGCGCAAGATCGGCATACAGGTGGGGATCAGGGTGTTGCAGGCCAGCGTGGAAGAACAGGCCGAACATCAGGCGTATCTGGACAAGATGGCCAAGGACAGCGGCAAGACACTGGCTTGGTAAGCCCTTGCGGAGGATGGTTTTTCGCTACTGACCTATCGTGATGGTGTAGATTCAATGAATTGAAATAGTACGTATCCCCCTATGCAGGGGATGCCTGCCCGGTAGATAAAGGCCGGAGCAAGATCAAACATGACAGGAGAGGCTTGATGGTGCTTGGGATGGACCGGGGCAAGCAGGCGGTATTCAGCCTTTGGCCCGGTTTTGTCCTGGGTCTGGTGTTCTGGCTGACCGGCCCGATCCAGCCGGCCAGCGCCGATACCTCTCCCCGCGTGGTCATTGTGCTGAGCGATTCCGCACTGCCCTATCATCAGGTGGCCGACGCCTTCATCGCCGCCCTGGCGGGCAAATACCCCGTTCAGGTCAAGGTGCTCGGAGAGATGCGCGAAAGTGAGATCAAGGCGCTCAACTCGGAGAAGGTGTTGATCGTGCCGGTCGGTGTTCGCGCCTTGCACACCGTGCATGGTGATTCCCGGCACGACGCCCAGATACTGTCCCTGCTGGTGCCGCGGGCCGCCTTGCTGTTATTGAATGATGGAGGGGTCGACGATGCGGCGGTCTACCTCGACCAGACTCCGGCCCGGTCGCTGGCCTTTGCCAGATTGCTGGTGCCGAATGCGAAACGGGTCGGCATCATCATGTCGAAGGAGGCGGCTATGGGACTGCGCGCTTTCGTCGCCGAGGCGGTACGGGCCAAGCTGGAAGTGGTGACGAACACGGTTCAAGAGCAGAATGATGTCCCGAGTGCGCTGCAAACCCTGCTACCGCAGATCGATGTCCTGCTACTGGTGCCGGATTCCCTGGTGGTGAATGAAAGTACCGTACGCCAAATCCTGATGGCCAGCTATCGCAGGCGCGTTCCGGTGATCGGTTTCTCGCGGGGACTCACCAATGCGGGGGCGGTGGCCTCACTGGTATCCGGCCTGGAGGAGATCGGCCGGCAGGGAGGGCTGCTGGCCAGGCAGTGGAATCCGGTCGCGGGCACGCTGCCTGCGGCCAGGTACCCCGGGCAGTTCGAGATGACCTTCAATCGCCAGGTAGCGCGCTCGCTCGATATCACGCTGCCGATTGACGAACAGGAACTCGCTGCCTGGCGCGAGAAACTGGAATAGTCAGTCCGCGACCGGGTAGCCGCCGTCGGAAACGGTGCGCCGCAGCACGGCGGGGTCCACTTGCGCGGGGTCGTAGTCGATTTCGGCGCTGCCATTGGCCAGGTCGACATCGACCCGGCAGACTCCCGGCAAGGGCTCCAGCAGCCGCTTGACGCTGTTGACGCAACCCATGCAGCTCATGCCGCCGATTTTCAGGGTGATCGTAGTCATGTTCATGCCTTATCCAGGGTGTGGCCGGACTGGAAGCCATCCACGATGCGGCCGTTGGCGCCGTACAGCGCACTGCGGTTGGCGGCCGACTGCAGGACGTCCAGAGCCTGGCGGGTACGCTGCAATTGTGCCTCGATCAGGGTGCTGTTGACCAGATTGATGCGCTCGGCCTTCTCCGCCAGCTGCCGCACTTCCCGCCAGCCGGATTGCAGGGCAGGGGTGCCGGACAGCAGGCCGTCCAGCGATTCGCCCTGGCCGATGTCGATGCCGCTGGCGACGACGAGATGGTTCCAGGCCGTATTGGCGGTCTCGGACCAGCGGGTCTTCTCGACGATGAGGGCGGGCAGGTCGTCGGTGCGGCCCTCGGTCAGGGCGCCGGCTTCGCGTTCCAGCAGGAAGACGAATTCGACCAGCGCCTGGCGCAGTTGCTCCAGTGCCTGCTCAAGCGGGTTCATTTGTTTCCTTGTCGACGCAATTGTTCCATGGTGCCCTGAATCAGGGCATCCGCCACGACTTCCTCGTCGACCTGGAAGCGGCCATCGGCGATGGCCTGGCGTACGGCTTCCACCTTGCCGGTGTCGGCGCTGTCGATCTGGCCCAGCTCTTCTTCCAGTTTGCTCAGTTGCGCCGACGTGCTGGTGATCTCCACGCTATCGCTGGCACCGCCATGATTCGGTGTCGTCGAGGCGGCGTTTCCCTTGGCCTTGCGGGTCTCGCGGCTACGGATGGCGGGTACGCCGTTCAATGCATCATCGATTTTCACGCCGGCCTCCTTGTCTCTGCTGGCGGGAATAACGGCAGAAATCGTTGCGGCTTTAGCCTGGCGCCCCTCATCGGATTGGCGCTCATGGCTTGACCCGCACGGTGCCGTCCGGCTGGACAGTGCCCTGGACGTAACGTCCGGACGGCGTTTTAAGGCGCAAGTTGTCGCCCGCGCTGGCCTGGCTTTGGGCGATGCCTTCCTGGCTGACCTGGAAACCATTGCCGTCGATCATGATCCTGACCCGTTGGCCGGCCCTGACGATGGGCCGGATACGCAGCATGTCGATGGTGATCGGACTGTTTTTCGCCAGTGGCCTGGACAGTGTCGCACCCCGCAGGCTGGCGAGATCGCGTGGGTAGCGGCCGGGGTCGCCGGCATATTCGATCAGGTCCCTGATGACATCGGCCGCGCCGGGTGTGGTGCCGGCGGGAAGTGGGCGCTTGGCGAGCAGGGCGGGGCCCCTGAGTACGCTCCGGTAGGTGAGGTACAGCCCCCATTTGTTCGGGCTGGTGCAGTCCACGGCAAGGCTTCCCGATCCCCACAGGTTGCTGCCGGGCGACAGGGCGAAGACCGGTTCGGGGCAGTGGGCCAGGTTCAGGCGGGGGTCGATCGGACCGATCGTGACTTCCGCATGGGACTCGGGGTAGGCCATGCCGACCTGGTCGCTGACGAATCGGCCGGCCGCCGCCCGCAGGACCGAGAAGTCCTGCCGCGTTTCGGCCCAGGCGCAAGGCTGGAACAGAAGCAGCAGCACAAGCCAGACCGGTAGACAACGCATGCCGACTCCAATGATCATAGGCAGATATTTTAATCCAACCCTCCGGCCCCGTCAGGAACATGGAACCAACCACCCAGCCCAACGACATCGCGCGCGAAGCGATCAAGCGCCTGACTAGCCGAAAACAGCCGCCGACGCCCGACAATTTCCGTCGCGCCTATCAGGAGGTGCAGGGGCTGGCCCCGACCAGACCCGCCTGGCCCGAGGCGATCCGGGCGCTTCTGGCGCAGTGGGAGGCCTATCAGTCCGGCCTGACCCAGGCCAAGAAGCGCGACATGCTGGATCGGGTGCTGATCAATTTCGCCAATGACCCGGATCAACTGGCGGGCAAGATCGCCGGACTGGCCCGCTCCTGGGCCGGGTCCGGCAGTGCCGGCGCGGCCCTGGACGACGAGGCCGCGGCCTTGCCGGATGCGCCGGTTGCATCGCCCAGGCAGGCGCCGGCGAGTTCGGTCGATACCAGTACCGTCGTCATCGGCCGCTTACTCAGTCAGTATCTTGAGGAACACAGCGCGGCTTGCCGGGACTTATGGCCCGACCTGGCCGGCAAGGGCGAGACCCTGGCGCGCCTGATCGCCGAACGGGCCTATATCGTGGCGGAGCCGGACGTCGAGGCCATGGCGCGGCTCTGGCGCGAAATGCTGGTGCGCGCCGAGGACAACCATGATTTCGTGACCGGCTTGCAGCGGGTGCTGGCGCTGCTGTTTGCCAACATCGGCGAACTGGTTTCCGAGGACGCCTGGCTGTCCGGGCAGATGGCGACCATGCAGTCGACCCTGTCCGACGGCCTCAACCCACATGCCCTGTTCCAGGCCGAGGAGAGCCTGAAGGACCTGGTACAGAAGCAGAAGCAACTCAAGGGCAGCCTCAACGAGGCCAAGGAAAAGCTGAAGCGGCTGATTTCCACCTTCATCAACCGGGTCGGCGAGATGTCCGTGAGCACCGGCAACTACAATGCCCGAATCAAGGGTTACGCAACCCGGATCGCCGAAGCGGAAGACATTTCCCAGCTCACCGAGGTCATCGACGGCCTGTCGACCGACATGACCCAGATGGAAGACGAGATGGGACGCAGCCACCGGGAACTGGTCGAGGCCAGGAGTCATGTCGAGGAGGCGGAGACCCGCATCCAGACCCTGGAGAAGGAACTGGAGGCGGTGTCGGCCCTGGTGCGCGAGGACCAAATGACCGGGGCGCTCAATCGCCGCGGCATGGAGGAGGCTTTCAAGCGTGAACTGGCCCGGGCCGGACGGATGTCGGCGCCGTTCTCGGTCGGCTTGCTCGACATCGACCATTTCAAGCGCCTGAACGATAGCCTCGGCCATCAGGCCGGCGACCTGGCCCTGATCCACCTGGTCGGCGTGGTGCGCCAGTTGCTGCGTCCGACCGATACGCTGGCCCGCTATGGCGGCGAGGAGTTCCTGCTGCTGTTGCCCAACAGCGACCTGGATGAGGCGGAAAAGGTCATGCTCAGGTTGCAGAGGGAACTGACCAAGCAAATATTCCTGCATGACAACCAGAAGGTGCTGATCACCTTCAGCGCCGGCGTCGCCCAGCTGACCCCGGGCGAGTTGCAGGCCGACCTGCTGCGCCGGGCCGATGCGGCCATGTACAAGGCCAAGGCCACCGGCCGCAACCGGGTGGAACGCGGCTGAGCGCGTAGCCGCGGGCGGCAATTATTGCCAGGCGGCTTGCCAGGTCGACTGCCGGCCTCCCTGTTTTTCTGATCGAATCAATACAAATCAATATGTTATGAGCTGTTGATGGGCTGGCATGCGGGTTGCTAGCACTCCTGACGTACAGGAGTCCGCCATGCTGAGCAAAATCGACCACGAATTCGCCTTCATCCAGACCGCCATGTCCCTACGGGCCCGGCGGCAGGAGATACTGGCGTCCAATCTGGCCAACTCGGATACCCCGAACTACAAGGCACGCGATCTCGACTTCGCCTCGGCGTTGCGCTCGGCGGTGGGCGCTTCGGGCGGCACCCTGGCACTGGCCACGACCTCGGCAGGCCATATCGGCGGCATGGGGGCCGGCGGCGCGGCCGGCGCAGCCGGGGTCAAGTACCGCTCCGTCGTGCAGCCGAGCCTGGACGGCAACACCGTCGATCCCGACGTCGAGCGCGGCCACTTCGCCGACAACGCCATGCAATACCAGTTCCTGCTCGAACGGATGCGCGGCAGCGTCGAGAAGATGAAGATGGCCCTGTCGGAGGTCAGATAATGTCCATGAACAACGTCTTCCACATCGCCGCCTCCGCATTGACCGCGCAATCCATGCGCCTCAATGCCGTGGCCAGCAACCTGGCCAATGCGGAATCGGCCCATGCCTCCACGGGCGAGGGCTACAAGGCCAAGCAGGTCATGTTCCAGGCCGTGGCGATGGACAGAGCCGAGCCCTGGGCGCAGGGCGTGCGGATGACCGAGGTGGTCGAGGATCCCCGGCCGGACCGTCTGGTCTACGACCCCAAGCACCCCTTGGCCGATGCCAAGGGCTATGTCGCCTACCCCAACGTCGACGCGGTGGAGGAGATGGTCAACATGATCTCCGCCTCGCGTTCCTACCAGACCAACGCCGAAGTGATGGCCACGGCAAAGGACCTCATGTCCCGCACCCTGGCCCTGCTGCAATCCTGACAAGGAGTGAATGATGGCCGTCGCTGCCGCCAATGCTGATTATTCAAACGTGATCGCTTCCCTGAACGGCACCGCCGCTGCCACGAGTGCCACCCAGGAGATGAGCGACCGGTTCCTGAAGCTGCTGGTGACCCAGCTCAAGAACCAGGACCCGATGAACCCCATGGACAATGCCGAGATGACCTCGCAGCTGGCCCAGATGTCGACGGTCGAGGGCATCAACAGGCTCAACGACAGCATGGCGGGCCTGCTGTCCAGCTATCAGTCCGCGCAGACGCTCCAGGCCACGGCCATGCTCGGCCACCAGGTCCTCGCCGAAGGCGATATTCTGAACCTCTCGGGCGGTACGACCGTGGGCGGCGCCGATCTGGCCGCGGCGGCCGACAGCGTGACAGTCACCGTATCCAATGGCGCCGGACAGGTTCTGGATACCCTGGAACTGGGGTCGCGGCCGGCCGGCGAGCTCCACTTCGCCTGGGATGGCAGCGATGCCAACGGCAACGTCATGGCGGACGGTCAATACAAATTTACGGTCAGCGCGAAGTCGGCCGGCGAGACCGTCGCCGCCACCCCGCTGGCCCTTGTGCCGGTCAGCAGCGTGAGCATGCGGAATGGCACCGTGAGCCTGGAGCTGAGCGGCCTGGGTGCGCGCTCGCTCGACCAAATTCGACAGATTTTCTAAGGAGAGGATGCCATGAGCTTCCAGCAAGGTTTGAGCGGTCTGAACGGCGCAGCCAAGAATCTCGATGTCATCGGCAACAACATCGCCAACGTCTCGACGGCGGGTTTCAAGCAGGCCCGTACCGAGTTCGCCGATGTCTATGCGAACTCGCTGTATGGTTCGGGCGGGGCGCAGGTGGGTATCGGTACCCAGGTGGTTAATGTCTCCCAGTCGTTTACCCAGGGCAACATCACCTCGACCAACAACCCGCTCGATGTGGCCGTCAACGGCGACGGCTTCTTCCGCGTCAGTGACGGCGGTGCCATCGCCTATACCCGGAATGGCCAGTTTCACCTCGACAAGGACGGCTATCTGGTCACCAATACCGGCGGCAATATCACCGGCTATACGACCCTGACCCTGGATGCCAACAACAACGTGACCGGCGCCGCCGATCTGGGCAACATCCAGATCGACCTCAACGACCTGGAGCCGCAGGCGACCTCCAAGATCAGCATGGTCCTCAGTCTGGACGCCTCCGCCACGCCACCGACCACGACCCCGTTCGACCCCGATGTCGCGGCGACCTACAACTTCACTACCAGCACCACGATCTACGACAGCCTGGGTGCGTCACACACCATGCAGATGTACTACGTCCGCGATTCGACCAATCCGCTGGAGTGGCAGGCATATGCCTATCTGGACGGGACAACCGACCAGATCGACCTGGACGGTGCCGGCACCAACGACTACCACACCTTGACCTTTACTGCATCGGGCCAACTGGCGTCCGGTGCGACCATCTCCGGCGTGTCGCACGCGATCACGCCGGCGGCCAACCTGTCGTTGAATTACGACTTCACCGGTGTCACCCAGTTTGCCGGTGATTCCGGCCTGATTTCCGTGTCCCAGGACGGCTATGCTCGCGGTCGGGTGGTCGGGGTCAGCATCGACAACACCGGGGTGATCTTCGGCCGCTATACCAACGGCCTGACCCGGCCCCTGCAGCAGCTGGTCCTGGCCAGCTTCCGCAACCCGAATGCCCTGGTTTCCCTCGGCAACAACCAGTGGGCATCCAACAGCGAGACCGGCACCGAGGTCCTGAACGTGCCTGGCAAGGGCGTGGCCGGCGTGGTGCAGTCCGGCGCGACCGAGGACGCCAACGTCGACCTGACCGCCGAACTGGTCAACCTGATCGTCGCCCAGCGTCTCTACCAGGCCAATGCCCAGACCATCCGGGCCCAGGACCAGATCCTGCAGACGCTGGTCAACCTGCGCTGATAGCTGACCGCTGAAAGCTAAAAAACATGGACCGCATCGTCTACGTCGCCATGACCGGGGCCAGGGAGATCACCCGCCAGCAGGCGGCGGTCTCGCACAACCTGGCCAACGTCTCCACCACCGGTTTCAAGGCCGAGCTCAACGTCTTCCGTGCCTTGCCGGTGGTCGGCGAGGGCGCACGGACGCGGGCCTTCGTGCTGGATACCACCCCGGCCACCGACTATAGCAACGGCGCCATCCAGCACACCGGACGCCAGCTGGACGTTGCCGTACGCGGCGCCGGCTGGGTCGCCGTGCAGGATGCCGCCGGCCAGGAGGCCTACACCCGCATGGGCGACCTGCAGACCTCCATCAACGGCATCCTGCAGACCGGCAATGGCCTCAACGTGATCGGCGACGGTGGCCCCATCGCCGTGGCGCCGGATCAGGAAGTGCTGGTCGCCTCCGACGGCACGGTGTCGACGATCCCGGATGGCGCCAACCGGAAAGCCGTCGAGATCGCTGGCCGCATCAAGCTGGTCAATCCGGCCGGGGCCGATCTGGTACGCGGTGAGGATGGCCTGTTCCGTCTGAACAGCGGCCAGCCCGCCCAGGCCGATGCCGATGTCAGGCTGGCGGTAGGGTCATTGGAAGCCAGCAACGTGAATCCGGCCGAGGCCCTGGTCAACATGATCAGCCTGGCTCGGCAGTTCGAGACCCAGATGCGGGTGCTGCGCACCGCCGAGGAAAACCACAAGGCCGGGGACAAGGTCCTCGCCCGCTAATGAGACAAAAGAGGTAACCCGCCATGCTGCGTTCCCTGTATATCGCCCGTACCGGCCTGGATGTCCAGCAGACCCAGCTCGACGTGATCTCGAACAACCTGGCCAACGTCAGCACCAACGGCTTCAAGAAGGCGCGTGCGGTGTTCGAGGACCTGCTCTACCAGACCATCCGCCAGCCGGGCGCCCAGTCGTCACAGCAGACCCAGTTGCCGAGCGGTTTCCAGCTTGGCGTCGGTGCGCGCACCGTCGCCACCGAGCGCATCCATACCCAGGGCTCCCTGCAGCAGACCGGCAACTCCCTCGACGTGGCGATCAACGGCCGCGGCTTCTTCCAGATACTGATGCCGGACGGCAGCACGAATTACACCCGGGACGGTTCCTTCCAGGTCGATAGCGACGGCAACATGGTGACTGCCAGCGGTTACCAGGTGCAGCCCAACGTCGTCATTCCCCAGGACACCCTGACGGTGACCATCGCGCGCGATGGCACGATATCGGTCACCCAGCCCAACAACACGACCCCGACGGTGCTTGGCCAGTTGCAACTGGCCACCTTCGTCAACCCGACCGGGCTGCAGAGCCTGGGTGAAAACCTGTTCGGCGAGACCGCCGCCTCGGGCTCGCCCCAGGTCAACAACCCCGGCGAGAGCGGGGTCGGCGTGCTCAACCAGAGCTTCGTCG
>JBAZLW010000059.1:0-11346 GCA_041650095.1 Hydrogenophilaceae bacterium
GGACGGCTCCCAGGCATGCAGCAGGCGGTGCAGGCGGTCGAAGTCGGCCAGCACGGCGTCGACCGCCTGGCGCGCCTTGGCCTCGGGTTCGCCATAGACGCTGACGTCGACCAGGGTGCCGAAGACGTAGGCCTGCTGCTTGTAGGGCGGCTTCTCGGCGCAGCCGGCGAGCAGCATCAGCAGGAAGACCGCGAGGATCAGGCGCATGACCGCTCCAGCGCGTCGATGAACAGCGCGGCGACGTCGCAGCCGGTCTGGTCGGCGATCTCGCGGAAACAGGTCGGGCTGGTCACGTTGACCTCGGTGAGCCAGTCGCCGATCACGTCGAGGCCGACCAGCAGCAGGCCATCGGCATTCAGTATCGGCCCCAGGGCGGCGGCGATCTCCCGGTCGCGGTCGGTCAGTGGCCGGGCCACGCCGGTGCCGCCGGCGGCCAGGTTGCCGCGCGTCTCGCCGGGGGCGGGGATGCGCGCCAGCGAGTAGGGCACCGGCTCGCCGGCGATCAGCAGGATGCGCTTGTCGCCGTCGGCGATCTCGGGGATGTAGCGCTGCGCCATGATCTGGCGGTGGCCGAGGCCGGTCACGGTCTCCAGGATGGCGCCCAGGTTGGCGTCGCCCGGGCGCAGCCGGAAGATGCCGCTGCCGCCCATGGCGTTGAGCGGCTTCACCACGATGTCGCCCTGCTCGGCCAGGAAGGCGCGGATCTCGTCCACCCGGCAGGACACCAGGGTGGGGACGGTGAACTGCGGGAAACGGGCGATGGCCAGCTTCTCGTTGTAGTCGCGTAGGGCTTGCGGCCGGTTGAAGACACGGGCGCCCTCGCGCTCGGCCATTTCGAGCAGATAGGTGGCGTTGAGGTAGACCTCGTCGAAGGGCGGGTCCTTGCGCATCAGCACGGCATCGAAGCCGGCCAGCGGACGCCATTCCGGCCCGGCGGCGGTGAACCAGGCGGGCGACTGTCCGGTCAGCCTGACGGCACTAGCCGCGGCCAGCATCTTGCCGCCCCGCCAGGCCATGTCCTCCGGCTCGCAGGCCCACAGGCCGTGGCCGCGCCGGGCTGCCTCCAGCATCATGGCGTAGGTCGAATCCTTGTAGACCTTGAAGCTGGCCAGCGGGTCGGCGACGAACAGGATATCCATCAAATCGCCGCCTCGGCCAACGGTCCGCCATGGCTGGCCACATCATGTCGGCGGCTGGCGCCATTCGCCTTGCCGTCGATCCCGCCGTGCGTATCCCTCGCCGGGTGACTCATAGCGTTACTTCCGGATGAAATTCCGGATCGGTGTCTTCCAGCTCGATCGAGGCTGCCAGGGCGGCCAGGCGGGCGAGTACGCCATAGGTGTAGAAGCGGTTGGCCGGCGCATCCGGACGCGCCGTGTTGTCCGGTAGGGAGCAGGACTGGTCGAAGGCCAGCGGCACGAAGTGCATTCCGGGCGCGTTCAGGTTCTCGTCAACGCCCCGGCTGGTATGCACGCGATAGAAGCCGCCGACCACGAAGTGGTCGATCATGTAGACCACCGGCTCGGCCACCGCCGCGTTGATCGACTCGTAGGTGTAGACGCCCTCCTGCACCAGCACCTTGTCCACCGCCAGGCCTTCCTTGACCACGGCCATCTTGTTGCGGCTCTTGCGGTTGAGGTCGCGCACATCGTCGGCACTTTTGGCGGTCAGGATGCCCATGCCGTAGGTGCCGGCGTCGGCCTTGACGATGACGAAGGGCTCCTTGTCGATGCCATATTCCTGGTATTTGATCCGGATCCGCTTGAGCAGCGCATCAACGTTCGTGGCCAGGCATTCCTCGCCGTCGCGGCTCTGAAAGTCGACCTCGCCGCAGACCCCGAAATAGGGGTCGATCAGCCAGGGATCGATGCCGACCACCTGGCCGAAGGCCTGGGCCAGGTCGGCGTAGGCCTGGAAGTGGTTGGACTTGCGCCGCACCGCCCAGCCGGCATGCAGCGGCGGCAGCAAGGTCTGGTCCGGGTCGAGGCCCTTGAGGATGTCCGGGATGCCGCCCGAAAGATCGTTGTTGAGCAGCACCGCGCAGGGGTTGAAGCCATCCACCATCAGACGGTTGCCCTCGCGCCGCACCGGCTCCAGCTTCAGCACGCCGCCATCGGGCAGGTCGAGTATCAGCGGTTCCTTCAGGTCGGGGATCAAGCTGCCCAGGCGCACCGTGATGCCGACCTTGCGGATGATGTCGGCCAGGGTGGCGACGTTCTGCAGGTAGAAGCTGTTGCGGGTGTGGTTCTCGGGGATGATCAGGAAGCGCTGGGCGGAGGTGCACATCTTCTCCACCGCCACTTGCGCCGCCTGCACCGCCAAGGGCAGGAAGGCCGGGTTCAGGTTGTTGAAGCCGCCGGGAAACAGGTTGGTATCCACCGGGGCCAGCTTGAAGCCGGAATTGCGCAGGTCGACCGAGGAGTAGAACGGCGTCGCGTGCTCCTGCCACTGGCTGCGGAACCAGTGTTCGATGGCCGGCTGAGCGGCGATGACGCGTTTTTCCAGGTCCAGCAGTGGACCGGTCAAGGCCGTGGTGAGGTTGGGGACCATGCTGAACGAAGCTGTGGGTACGGGACGCCAGTTTACCCGAATGTTTCAATGGATCGCTGGCGGCGCGGGATAATGCAGGCCTAGTCCCACGCTTGGCCTGCCATGTTCGAAATCGTCCTCTACCAGCCCGAGATACCGCCCAATACCGGCAACATCATCCGCCTGGCCGCCAATACCGGCTGCCGCCTGCACCTGATCAAGCCGCTCGGGTTCACGCTCGAAGACAGCCAGCTGAAACGCGCCGGTCTGGATTACCACGAATATGCCAGCCTGATCGTGCATGAGGACTGGCCGGCCGCCCGCGCCGCGCTGGCCGGCAAACGGATGTTCGCGCTCACCACCAAGGGCAGCGCCCGCCACGACCAGACCCGCTTCGAGGCCGGCGATGCCTTCCTGTTCGGCCCGGAGAGCCGCGGCCTGCCGGCCGAGATACTGGCCGAGTTTCCCGCCGATCGGCGCCTGCGCCTGCCCATGCTGCCGCACAGCCGCAGCCTGAACCTGTCCAACTCGGCGGCGGTGGTGGTCTACGAGGCCTGGCGGCAGGCCGACTTCGCGGGCGGCATCTGAGTCTCGGACAAGCAGTCGGCTGTTGCAGCCTCGATACTCTGCTCAGATAGGGTTCATGAAGGTTTTCGTGTCACTGTGCCGCGGCCGTGGCAACGAGGATAATAATCACGGCGCCAGAATGGGTGTTTTCCCTGCATTAGCCGATTTGGTAGCCCAACTGCTCCCAAGGGGGCAGTTGGGTGCGTCTGTGCTTGGGTCTGAGCGGCCAGGGCGTCAAGGAATATGTCTGTGAATAATCTGGAGATCGTTATGAAAAAACAAACCCTAATCGCTGGTGCAATGCTTGCCCAGTTTGCTGTGGCGGGGATCGCGGCTGCTGATGTCGTGAACGGGCCTTATGTCGCTGCCGACGTCGGAGTCAGTTGGTTATCCGACCAGAATTACGACTTTGACAGTTACGGCAGTCACCTGGCCGATTTCGACCGTGGCCATGCCTGGGGGATCGCCGCCGGTTGGGGTTTCGGCAACGGCTGGCGCGCCGAACTCGAACTGAGTCATCGTAACAACGACACCAACACCTTTAACGACTACTCCGGCGCTGGCCGCATCACTGCCACCGGTGGCTTTGTGAACGCTATTTACGATTTCGACATCAAGAGCGCGGTGACGCCGTATATCGGTGCCGGTGTCGGCTATCTCAACGTCAGTGCCGACACGATCCGTCACACCGATAACGACCCGGGCTGCTGCTCAGGCATCGTCGATGGCAGCGACCAGGTTCTGGGTCTGCAGGCCATCCTGGGTGTGTCCTTCGCTCTGAGCCCGAGCGTTGACCTCATGCTCGATTATCGCTACCTCCTAACCCAAGACCCAAGCTTCAACTACCGTACCGCGTGCGATTCCGATGGCACCGGCTGCGATACCTCCGGCACCACGGATGCCAACTTCAAGAGCCGCACCTTGAACATCGGTATCCGTTGGAGGTTCTGATTCACAACGCAGGACTTTAGGCGTCGCTGGCCGGGAACGTAAGCCAATGTTCCCGGCCTTTCTTTGCGCCCCCGTTGCGATTCGCTCCGGTATTTTCTTGGATTGACATAGAGTCCTGTCCTCCATCCGTTCTACCCGGAACGGGAAGGGCATCGCTTAGCGTCATGCCCACGAACACGGGTATCCAGTTGTTTGATATGCCTGGGTTCCTGCTTTTTCGGGGATGCCGCCCCGGAAGAAGCCGTTTTGGGTGACGAAACCGAATAGATCACCTCCGCAAAGCGGGCATGCCCCTACCCGATATCCATGGGCAAGAGCCCGCTGTTTATTCGTCCCGCAATTCCCGGTTCAACAGCGCGGCCACAGCTTCGCGCGGCGGCAGTTTCTGGTCGAGTATGGCGCACACCGCCTCGGCGATGGGCATCTCGACGCCCATCTCGCCGGCCAGACGGCAGACTTCGCGGGCCGTGGTGACGCCTTCGGCGACGTGGCCGAGCTCGCGCAGGATGCCTTCCAGGCTTTCGCCCTGGGCCAGCCGCAGGCCGACCCGGCGGTTGCGCGACAGGTCGCCGGTGCAGGTGAGGATGAGGTCGCCCATGCCGGACAGGCCCATGAAGGTTTCCCGGCGGCCGCCCAGGCGCAGGCCCAGGCGGGTGATCTCGGCCAGGCCGCGGGTGAGCAGGGCGGCGCGGGCGTTGAGGCCGAAGCCGAGGCCGTCGGAGATGCCGGCGGCGATGGCGATGACGTTCTTCACCGCGCCGCCGACCTCGACGCCGGGCAAATCGTTGCTGGAATAGAGGCGCAGGCGCGGCCGGTGAAGGTCGTGCGCGGCACGGCGGGCGAATTCGCCGTCGCTGGCCGCCACGGTGAGCGCGGCCGGCTGGCCGGCGGCAACTTCCTGGGCAAAACTGGGGCCGGAAAGGGCGGCCATGTCGGTGCGGCCCGGCCATTCCTCGGCGGCGACCTGGTGCGGCAGCTTCATGGTGCCGGTCTCGAAGCCCTTGCACAGCCAGACCAGCGGGCTGGGCGCGCCGCTGACCTGGCGCAGCAGGTCGCGAAACCCGGAGGTGGGAACGGCGCTGATCAGGTAGTCGGCGCCGGCGATCGCCTCCGCCAGGTCGGCGGTGACGTTCATGTCGCGTAGCGGGAAGCCGGGCAGGTAGCGGGCATTGGCGCCGTCCTGGCGCATCTGCCCGGCATGCTCGGGATTGCGGGTCCACAGGGCGACCTCAGCCTCCCCGGCCAGGCTTATCGCCAGGCCGGTGCCCCAGGCACCGGCGCCCAATACCGCGATTTTCATGGCGGCGCCGGGATCAGTTGGGCTTCTGTTCCGCTTGGGCTTCTGCCTGGGCGCGCTGCTGCAGATACATGGCCTCGAAGTTTACCGGCTGCATGTACAGGGCCGGGAAGCCGGCGCGGGATACCGCCTCGGACACGGTCTCGCGCAGGTAGGGGAACAGGATGTTGGGGCAGCCGACCGCCAGCATCGGCTCCAGGGCCTCCTGGGGGACGTTCTGGACCCGGAAGATGCCGGCTTGGTGGGCTTCGACCATGAATGCGACCTTGTCGGTGATCTTGGCGGTGACCACGGCGGTCAGCACGGTCTGGTAGATGCCGTTGTCGATGGCCGCACTGTGGTTGCGCAGTTGCACGTCGATTTGGGGTGCGCCCTGTTCCAAGAAGATCTGCGGGGCATTGGGCACTTCGACCGAGAGGTCCTTGAGGTAGATCTTCTCGATGTTGAAGACCGGCATTGCGGCCTGTTCTTGTTCGCTCATTTTGGCTTCCGGGTAGTGGGGTGGGGAAAGCGGGGGATTATAGCCGCTTAGTGATGACGGTTTTACAGGTGTTGCCGCAGCCAGGCCGCGAGTTGCGGCCCGGGCAGGGCGCCGGATACCCGGTCCAGTTCGCGGCCCTGCCGGAACAAGGCCAGGGTGGGGATGCTGCGGATGTTGTGGCGGCCGGCCAGGGTCTGCTCGGCCTCAGTGTTCACCTTGACGAAGCGGACCTGGCCGGCGTACTGCCCGGCCATCTGGGCGAAGGTGGGCGCGAACTGCTTGCACGGGCCGCACCAGGGCGCCCAGAAGTCGACCAGGACGGGCAGGCCGTCGCGGCTGACGAAGCGGTCGAAATTGGCGGTGGTCAGTTCGATCGGCGCCGGCGGCAGGATTGCGCTGGTGCACTTGCCGCACTTGGGATGGTCGCCGAGACGTTCGGCAGGGACGCGGTTGATGGCTCCGCAATGGGGACAGATGAGTTCCATGCGCTGCTCCTGATAAGGCTGATTATCGGAGCAGATGGCGCCGTCGCGCCGGATTTCAAGCGGCGAGCAGGGGGTCCAGGCCGCCGCCGGCGTCGAGCGCCGACAGGTCGTCGAAACCGCCGACGTGGTGGTCGCCGATGTAGATCTGCGGCACCGTGCGGCGGCCGGTGATGCGCATCATCTCCTGGCCCTGGGCGGGATCGAGGTCGAT
Source organism: Hydrogenophilaceae bacterium (assembly GCA_041650095.1). GTDB lineage: Bacteria > Pseudomonadota > Gammaproteobacteria > Burkholderiales > Thiobacillaceae > Parasulfuritortus. The sequence continues at coordinate 6,522 of JBAZLW010000059.1, forward strand.
GCGGACCTTCTCGATCTCGGTGACGCCTTTCTTGTTAAGCAGGCGCTCGGCCATCTGGCAGTAGGGGCAGACGGCGGTGCAATACATCTTCACATGCGGGTGCGGCATTTATTTCTCCTTGGGCAGGCCGGCCTGTTCCCAGGCCGAGATGCCGCCAGCCAGGTTGCTGACGTTCTCGAACCCGGCCTTGCGCAGTACGCCGCAGGCGTGGCCGGAGCGGCTGCCGGTGCGGCAGACCACGACGACCGGCTTGGCCTTGTACTTCTCCAGGCTGGTGAGCTGGTTCTTCAGTTGGCCGAGCGGGATGTGCCGGGACTTGGTGATGTGGCCGTCGGCGTATTCCGAATTCTCGCGCACGTCCAGGACCAGCGCGTCTTCATGGTTGAACAGCATGACCGCTTCCTGGGGGCCGACCTGCTTGATGCCGGACAGCCGGCCCATCAGGCCGCTGCCGAACAGCATGAAGCCGGACATCACCGTCAGCAGGATCAGCCAGATGTTTTGTTGAACGAATTCCATCCTTACCTCAATCCAATTCCTAAGGGTGGGAATTCTAACCTAGCTGCAGCAGCTGCCGTTGCTGGACTTGAAACCCATCTTCTTGAGCAGGGTTTCCGGCGGGCAGAAACCGGTGAAGCCGGATTGCAGCAGGTTAAGGCCGATGAAGACGGTGAACCAGAGCCAGGACATCTGGGTCAGGTCGATCTGGCCGAAGGCCTGGGCCAGGCCCAGGGACAACAGGATCATGAAGCCGGCCAGGATGCGGAGAGCGCGTTCGGTAGTCATGCGGGGGTTCCTTTCAGGTTGCGTTGCCAAAGCAGATAGAGAATCGGGATCACCACCAGAGTCAGCGCCGTGGAGGCGAAGGTGCCGAAGATCAGGGAGATGGCCAGGCCGCCGAACACCGGGTCGGAGATCATCACGGCCGAGCCGAGGATGATCGCCAGGGCGGTCAGCAGGATGGGCCGGAAGCGCACCGCGCCGGCCTCGATGACCGCCTCCTCCAGGCCGTAGCCCTGGCGGCGGTAGTCGAGGATGAAGTCGATCAGCAGGAGCGAGTTGCGCACCACCACGCCGGCCAGGGCGATGGCGCCGATCATCGAGGTGGCGGTGAAGGCCTGGCCCATGGCCCAGTGGCCGGGGAACACCCCGATCAGGGTCAGGGGAATGGCGCCCATGACGATCAGCGGCAGCATGAACGACTTGTAGTAGGCCGTCAGCAACAGGTAGATCAGGATCAGGGCGATGATGAAGGCGGAACCGAGGTCGCGGAACACGTCCAGGGTCAGGCGCATCTCGCCGCCCCAGAGCAGGGTGTAGTCGACGATGTCCCTGGGCTCGGCGGCGACGAAGCCCATGTTGCCGGTGGTGAAGGCGGGGCCGCTCGTGAGCTTCTGTTCGTCGAGCATGCCGTCGAGCGCCAGCACGGCGTAGACCGGGCTCGACTTCAGCATCTCGCCGCCCACCGTCACCATCGGGTGCTGGTCGCGGCTCAGAATGGGCTTGGCCGCCGTCACCTTCACCACCTTGGCGATCTCCGAAAGCGGGATCTGCGCGCCCTGGCCGTTGCTGACCCGCAGGGCCAGCAGGGCCTCCGGCGCGGCGCGCTGGGCGCGCGGCAGGCGGACCTTGATGTCGATCGGTTCGCGCGCATCGACCGCGTGCAGGGTGCCGATGGCGAAGCCGGACACGTAGTTGCGCAGCATCTCGGCCACCTGGGCCGGGGCGACGCCGGCCAGCATGGCCTTCTCGGCATCGACCCGGACGTGGAAGCTGTCCAGGTCGGCGGTCACCGAATCGTCCTCGTTGGTGAGGCCGTAGACCTGGCCGAAGGCTTGGTTCACCTCGCCGGCGGCGCGGCGCAGCACCTCGTAGTCGGGACCGTACAGCTCGGCCAGGATCTGCGACGGCACCGGCGGGCCGGGCGGCGTCTCGAACAGCTTGATCTTGGCCGTCGGGTGGCGCTGGCGCACCGGCGCCAGCAACTCATCGAGCTGGTTGGCGATGTCGTGGGAGGCATCGGAACGGGCGTGTTTGTCGACCAGGTTGACCCGGATCTGGGCCAGGTTGCTGCCCTTCTTGATCAGGTCGCCGCGCACCAGGGCGGCGAAGTCGATCGGCGCCGGTTGGCCCAGGAAGGTCTGGTAGTCGGTGACATGCCGGTAGCCGCCCAGCACCGTGCCGACCTCGCGCGCCACCGCATCGGTGGCCTCCAGGGCGGCGCCGGCCGGCATGTCGATCTGCAGCAGCAGGGTGTTGGTGTTGTCGTTGGGCAGCATCTTCAGCTCGACGCCGAGACCGGACAGCGGACCGTCGATGCCGGATGGGCGGATGAACTGCCAGGCCGGCATGACCATGGCGCCGATGAGCAGGCCCACCACGATGGCGAAGAAGAGGTTGCGCTTCGGCGCACTGGCGATCAGCGGCTTGACCACCGCCAGGTAGGCCCGGCGCAGCGGATCGTCCTGGCCGTGTTCCTCCAGCGAGGGTGATTCGGCCACGGCCTTCATGGCCTTGCCCCTCAGGGCTCGGCGCGCCGCCCAGGGCACCACCGAATAGGCGATGAACAGGGAGGCCAGCATGGCCACCGGCACGTTGATCGGGATCGGCCGCATGAACGGGCCCATCATGCCGGTGACGAAGGCCATGGGGATGAAGGCCAGCATCACCGCGAGCGTCGCCACGTTGGTCGGGTTGCCGATCTCGTTGGCGGCGGTGACCAGGGTCTGGCCGAACTCGTCCATCTTCACCTTGCCGTGGTGCAGGTGGCGGTGGATGTTCTCGATCACCACGATGGAGTCGTCGACCAGGAGGCCGAGGGCCAGGATGAGGGCGAACAGGGTGATCCGGTTGATGGTCTGGCCGGTCAGGTAGCCCACCGCCAGGACGATGAACAGGATCAGCGGGATGGTCATGGTGACGATGCCGGCCTCGCGCCAGCCCAGGAACCACCACATCAGCAGGATCACGGTGAGGATGGCGATGCCGAGGTGCTCCACCAGCAGGTTCACGGCCGCGTTGGCGCGCTCGCCATCGTCGCGGGTGACGGTGATGTCGATGCCCTGGGGCACGGCCTGACGCTTGAGCTCGTCCAGCTTGGCCAGCACGGCGCCGGAGACGGTGACGCCGTTGGTGCCGGCCTTCTTGGCGATGGCCAGGGTGACCGCCGGGGCGGTGCCGCGCTGACCGGCCTTGGCGGCCGGGCCGAAGCCGATCCAGGACGATTCCTCCAGTTCGGCGCCGGCGTCCTCGATGCGGGCGATGTCCTTCAGGTAGACCGGCCGGCCGCCGGCGACGCCGACCACGATGTCGCCGACCTCGCCGGCCGAGCCGAGGAAACCGTCCATGCGCAGCGGCAGGGCGCGGTTGTCGCGCACCAGTTCGCCCAGCGGCGCGGCGACGTTGGCGCCGCGCAGCATGCGGTCGACCTGGTTCAGGGTCAGGCCGGCCGCGCTCAGGCGCTGGGCGTCGAGCCAGACGTTGACCGAACGCGGCTTGCCGCCGACCAGTTGGGTGAACGACACGCCCTCGACGTTGCGCAGGTGCTCGAGCAGGCGGGCGGCGACCTCGCGCAGGCGCTGGTCGTCATGCTCCCGCGAGCTTAGGGTGAGGGTCAGGATCGGCACGTCGTCGACGTTGACCGGTCTCACCATGGGGTCGCTGGCGCCCGGCGGGATACGGTCCATGTTCTGCATCAGCTGGTTGTACAGCTTGACCAGGCTGTCTTCCTGGCTCTGGCCGACCTCGAACTGCACGGTGACCACGCCGAAGTCGTTGGCGGCGTAGCCGAAGGTGTGATCGACGCCGGACTGGGCGTTCATGATCGCCTCCAGCGGCTTCACCACCAGGTTGTGGATCTCCTCCGGGCCGGCACCCGGCTTGGCGACGACGATGCTGGCCGCCGGCACGACGATCTGCGGGTTGTATTCCCGCGGCGTCATCAGCAATGCCAGGGCGCCGACCATGAACAGTGCCATGATCATCAGAGGCGTGATCTTGGACTCCAGGAAGGCGCCCGCCAGCCGCCCCGCGATGTTGACTTCACCTTGTCCGGACATGGCTTACCCCGTCACCTTGTCGCCGGACTCCAGCTTTTCCGCGCCCTCGACCACGATGCGCTCGCCGGCCTGCAGACCGGCCTGGATTTCGACCAGACCGGCAACCTCGGCGCCGCGCCGGACCATGCGGAACTGCGCGATGCCATCCTGGCCGAGCACGAACAGGCCTTCGATGCCGGCCCGGTTGACCAGTGCCGCAACGGGCACCGCCAGGGTCTGGCGTTCGCCGGCCGGGAACAGCGCGCGGGCGAAGGCACCGCTGCGCAGGCCCTGGGCGGTCACGTCCAGCTTGACCAGGAAGGTGTGGCTGACCGGGTCGGCGGCAGGCGAGATGCGCGCCACCCGGCCTTCGATCTGTCCGTCGACGCCGTCCACCTCGACTTGGACCGGCAGGCCGGGCTTGAGCTGGCTGAGTACCGCTTCCGGCACCTGGGTCTCGATCTGCAAGCGAGCCGGGTTCTCCACCACCAGTACCGGTTTGCCGGGCGCGGCCAGGTCGCCGGCATTGGCCAGTTTCCGGGTGATCACGCCGGTGATCGGCGAGGTCACCGTGGCATAGCGCAACTGCCCGCTGGCGGTGCCCAGCCCGGCCTTGGCCTGGGTCAGGCGGGCCGCGGCGAGGTCGTGCTGCAGCTTGGCCTTGTCCAATTGTTGACGACTGACCACCTCTTCCTTGAACAGATTGCTGAAGCGGTCGTAATCCGCCTTGGCATCGACATAGGCGCTTTCGGCCTGGGTCACCGAGGCGCTGGCCTGCGCGACCTGGC
>JBAZLW010000060.1:0-11308 GCA_041650095.1 Hydrogenophilaceae bacterium
GAACGGCAGGGTCTGCAGCCAGACCTTGCCGGGACCGGTCAGCTTGGCCAGGAACAGGCCTTCGCCACCGAACATCGCGGTCTTGATCTTGCCGATGTACTGGATATCGAAGTCGACCGAGGGTTGCAATGCCGCCACGCAGCCGGTGTCCACCCGCAGGGTCTCGCCCGGGGCCAGGGTCTTCTCGGCCAGGGTGCCGCCGGCGTGGAAGAACACCATGCCGTCGCCCTCCAGCTTTTGCAGGATGAAGCCCTCGCCGCCGAAGAAGCCGGCGCCCAGCCGTTGCTGGAAGGCGATGCCGAGGCTGACACCCTTGGCGGCACAGAGAAAGGCATCCTTCTGGCAGATCAGGGTGCCGCCGATCCCGGCCAGGTCGATGGGCACGATCTTGCCCGGGTAAGGCGCGGCGAAGGCGACCCGCTTCTTGCCCCGGGCCTGATTTTCATAAACCGTGGTGAACAGGGATTCGCCGGTGAGCAGGCGCTTGCCGGCGCCCATCAGCTTGCCCAGCAGGCCGGCCTGGGCGGCGGAGCCGTCGCCGAACACCGTCTCCATCTCGATGCCGTCCTGCATGAACATCATCATGCCGGCCTCGCCGACGGCGGCCTCGCCGGGGTCCAGCTCGATTTCGACATACTGCATGTCGTCGCCGAAGATGTCGTAGTCGATTACATCCATTGCCATGTTCGAGGTTCCTTTCAATTCGACGGGCATATTATGCGACCCGGGTTGCGTACCGGTTACACCGGCAACAGCACGAACGAGGCGACATTCTGGAAGACCCGGTTGATCGACCGGTTGCTCTTGTCCTCGATGACCAGCGCCAGCAGGTCCTGTTGCGCGATCAGCTTGCCGAACTCGCGCTCGAAGCTGAGGTTCTGGATCTCATCCTCGACCCCGTTGCTGAGCAGGAAGGGCGCACCGCCGGCGGTGCGGGCATTGGCCAGCTTCCAGGCGGCGGTCTCCAGGTTGCGGGCGCTGTTGTACAGGCCCTGCGCATTGAGATCGTCGGTCATGTAGAACTCGACCCGGTGATCATAGGAGGCCATGGTCATCACGATCAGGGCCAGCATGTAGGCATGGACCCGGTCACCGGCGTAGTTTTCGTTGAAGGCCAGGCGCAGGGACTCGGCCCAATCCACCCGGTCCAGCCCGGATTGGCGCCATCTGGGTAATTGATTGAAGATTTGGGCCGTTGCTGTTTCGACGTTGCCGTACCCGGCCTTGCGGTACTCCTGCGGGTTGCGTCGATACAGCTTCACGGTCAGGCGACGCAGTCCGGCCAGCACTTGGCGCTGGGTCTGCTCGGTGACCATGTCGATATCGGACTTGGCCAGGTTGTTGATCACAAACGGCCGACTGGTCTGTTTGCCATTTTTGCGCTGGATGGGGTCACCAGCACAGCCGGCCAGCATGGCAAGGCCGGCGACAAGGACGGCCAATCGAGCGACAGAGAATCGATTCAGCATGATGTCGGATTCTATCGCCTATCATGAAAGGCGACCCAGAAGTCCGGGGTCAATATTTTTTTATATTAATAAACAGCCACTTATAAGCACACAAAAATATCGAAAATCTTTATTTGCAAATAAATAACTTGGATTAGGAGGGGGTGCGGCACGTGCTATCCTGCCTGCCCACTCGGTAGTCCCAATTTCTCTAATATTCTAAGGAGCCAGCATGTCCCGACTCGTGAAGCCCCATGGCGGCGGTGAACTGAAGCCTCTCCTGCTCACCGGCGAAGCCCTTGCCGCGGAGAAGGCACGCGCGCAAACCCTCAAGCAGGTCAAGATGTCTTCCCGCGAGACCGGCGACCTCATCATGATGGGCATCGGCGGCTTCACCCCCCTGGACGGCTTCATGACCAAGTCCGACTGGCAGGGCATCTGTGACGGCTACAAGATGGCCAGCGGCCTGTTCTGGCCGATCCCGGTCACCCTGTCGACCGACGACGAGTCGATCAAAGACGGCGACGACATCGCCCTGGTCGACGGCGAGTCCGGCGAGATCATGGGCACCATGAAGGTGACCGACAAGTACGGCATCGACAAGGCGCACGAGTGCATGCAGGTCTACAAGACCACCGACATGGAGCATCCCGGCGTCAAGATGGTCATGGCCCAGGGCAAGTACAACCTGGCCGGCCCGGTCAAGGTCCTGTCCACCGGCACCTTCAAGGAAGAGTACGGCGACCAGTTCATGACCCCGGCCGAGACCCGCGCCAAATTCGAGGAGATGGGTTGGTCCAAGATCGCCGCCTTCCAGACCCGCAACCCAATGCACCGCTCGCACGAGTACCTGGCCAAGATCGCCATCGAGACCATGGACGGCGTCCTGGTCCACTCCCTGCTGGGCGCCCTGAAGCCGGGCGACATCCCTGCCGAGGTCCGTTCCGAGGCCATCAGCGTGCTGGTCGAGAACTACTTCGCCCCCAACACCGTGATCCAGGCCGGCTACCCCCTGGACATGCGCTACGCCGGCCCGCGTGAGGCCCTGCTGCACGCCCTGTTCCGCCAGAACTACGGCTGCTCGCACCTGATCGTCGGCCGCGACCACGCCGGCGTGGGCGACTACTACGGCCCCTTCGACGCCCAGAAGATCTTCGACGAGATCCCCAAGGGCTCGCTGGAGACCGTCAACATGAACATCGACTGGACCTTCTGGTGCAAGAAGTGCGGCGGCATGGCCTCCCAGCGCACCTGCCCGCACACCAAGGACGACCGCATCCTGCTGTCCGGCACCAAGGTTCGCTCCATGCTGTCCGAAGGCCAGGACCTGCCGGTCGAATTCAGCCGCCCCGAAGTCGCCAAGGTGCTGCAAAAGTACTACGCCAGCCTGAGCGCCGAGCAGAACGTCAAGATCGAGTTGAAAGGTCACTCGGCGGCATAACAACCCCAGTCGAGAGTAGAGAGCCGAGAGTAGAGAGAGTCTTTGTCTCTCGACTCTCAACTCTCGGCTCTCCACTGAATTTCAAGAATTTAGAACCCTGGGCCCCCGGAAGCGGATTCGCGATACGCCCCGGCCAAGGTTGGGCCCGGATTTTCTGAATGGACCGCGCCATGTCTCACAAACAAGACAACGCGGATTGTTAGCTAACAAGGAGAGTAAGTAATGCCTACCTATGTTCGTACCGACAAGTGCGACGGCTGCAAGGGTCAGGACAAGACCGCCTGCATGTACATCTGCCCGCATGACCTGATGAAGCTGGACAAGGATGGTTCCGAGACCGGCCACGCCATGCGCGCCTTCAACCAGGAACCCGAGCAGTGCTGGGAATGCTATTCCTGCGTGAAGATTTGCCCGCAGCAAGCCATCGAGTGCCGCCACTACGCCGACATCGTCCCCCTGGGCGGTTCCGTGCAGCCCCTGCGTGGCTCCGACTCCATCATGTGGACCATCAAGTTCCGTAACGGCACCCTGAAGCGCTTCAAGTTCCCGATCCGGACCACCCCCGAGGGTTCCATCGATTGCTACGGTGGCAAGCCGCAAGCCGACATGGCGAAGATTGCCGACAACGGCTTCTTCAACCATATGGAGCAGAACGGCTACCGCGTGGGCAACCCCGCCGAGCTGATCCGCAAGTAATCAGGAAAGGAAATTACAATGGCTGGTGAATTCAATAATCCCGAAGTCGTCCAGGAAGAAGTTGACATCCTCCTGATCGGTGGTGGCATGGCCTGTTGCGGCGCTGCCTACGAAATCGTTCGCTGGGCCGAGGCCGCCAAGGCCGCGACCGGCGTCGACCTGAAGATCAAGCTGGTCGACAAGGCCGCCATGGACCGTTCCGGCGCCGTGGCCCAAGGTCTGTCCGCCATCAACACCTACATCGGTCCCGAGCAGGATCCCGCCGACTATGCCCGTATGGTCTCCAACGACCTGATGGGCATCACCCGCGACGACCTGGCCTATGACCTGGGCCGTTGCGTCGACGAGTCCGTGCACCTGTTCGAAGAGTGGGGCCTGCCCATTTGGAAGACCGATGCCGACGGCGTCCGTCACGACGGCGCCCAGGGCATGACCCCTCTGAAGGACGGCGGCAAGCCCGTGCGTTCCGGCAAGTGGCAGATCATGATCAACGGCGAATCCTACAAGTGGATCGTCGCCGAGGCCGCCAAGAAGTCCCTGGGCATGGACCGCATCCAGGAGCGCGTCTTCATCGTTCACCTGATGAACGACAAGAACGACAAGACCCGCATCGCCGGTGCCGCTGGTTTCTCCACCCGCGAAAACAAGATCTACGTCTACAAGGCCAAAGCCATCCTGCTGGCCGCCGGCGGTTGCGTGAACATCTTCCGTCCCCGCTCCGTCGGTGAAGGTACCGGCCGTGCCTGGTACCCGGTCTGGAACGCCGGTTCCACCTACTCCATGGCCGCCGAAGCCGGCGCCGAGCTGACCATGATGGAAAACCGCTTCGTGCCCGCCCGCTTCAAGGACGGTTACGGCCCGGTCGGTGCCTGGTTCCTGCTGTTCAAGTCCCAGGCCACCAACGCCTTCGGCGAAGCCTACATGGCCAAGAACAAGGACATGCTGAACGACTACCCCCCGTATGGTCAGGCAGCCGTTCCCGCTTCTTGTCTGCGTAACCACCTGATGCTGAAGGAAATGAAGGAAGGTCGCGGTCCGATCTGGATGGACACCGTGACCGCCCTGGGCAAGCTGCGCGACACGCTGACCCCGAAGGAAGTGAAGCACCTCGAAGCCGAAGCCTGGGAAGACTTCCTGGACATGTGCGTCGGCCAGTGCGGCATCTGGGTCGGTGAGAACGTCGAGCCGGAGAAGAAGAACTCCGAGCTGATGCCGACCGAGCCCTACCTGCTGGGTTCGCACTCCGGCTGCTGCGGCATCTGGACCTCCGGCCCGACCGACGTCGGCGCTCCCACCACCGAAGAGTACGGCGATGTCCCCGCCCACCTGCCTTCCGGCTGGAACTGGGGCTACCGTGGCATGACCACCGTCAAGGGTCTGTTCACCGCCGGTGACGGCGTCGGCGCTTCCGGCCACAAGTTCTCCTCCGGCTCCCATGCCGAAGGCCGCCTGGCCGCCAAGGCGATGGTGAAGTATTGCCTGGACAACAAGGATCTGAAAGTCGAGTTCGACGAGTCCATCGAGTCCATCGCCGAAGCGATCTGGAAGCCGGTCCGTAACTACCTTGAGTTCAAGGATTACACCACCGCCATCGACGTCAACCCCAACTACATCACCCCCAAGATGCTGCAGTTCCGTCTGCAGAAGATCATGGACGAGTACGTTGCCGGTGTTGCCACCTACTACATCACCAACGAGCACATGCTGAACGTGGCTGCCGACAAGTTGGACATGCTGAAGGAAGACGCCCAGAAGATGCGTGCCAAGGACCTGCACGAGCTGCTGCGTGCCTGGGAAAACTACCATCGTATCCTCACGGCCGAAGCCCACATGCGTCACATCATGTTCCGCCAGGAAAGCCGTTACCCCGGCTTCTACTACCGCGCCGACAAGAACTTCGTCGACGAGGAAAACTGGCACTGCTTCGTCAACTCCATCTACGACAAGACGACCCACAAGTGGACCTGCTTCAAGCGCAAGCACGTCGATCTGGTCGACAAGTCCAAGCTGTTCAAGCCCGCTGCCCACTAAGCAGTAAGCCCTAGCTGAGGAACCGGGCGCTCACAAGGCGCCCGGTTTTTCTTTCCAGCTGAAAAACCCCTTTTGTCATCAGCGCTTTAGCGTCAAGACGACAAGGTGCGTTGTCCGGTAAAATGCCCGCCTTTCCGCCTTTGCGTTACCCCCGTCACCGCGTGACGACCGCTTTCCATAGAGGTACCCCATGCAAGACTACGACAGCCAATTCAAGAACCTGGCCGAAGACGCCCCCTTCGAGCACAGCCCGGTCATGCCCAACATGCTGGACGGCGACACCGAGCTGAAATTCCGCTGCCACCGCGGCGTGAAGTGCTGGAACGCCTGTTGCAGCAACATCGACATCACCCTGACGCCCTATGACATCCTGCGCCTGAAGAACCGCCTGGGCATGGCCTCGGGCGAGTTCCTGCAGAAGTACACCGTGCCCTACGAGATCGACAAGGACGGCACCCCCGGCGTCAAGCTACGTTGCGTCGACGGCGGCACCGCCTGCCAGTTCATGGTCGAGGAAGGCTGCTCGGTCTACGAGGACCGCCCGACCGCCTGCCGTTACTACCCGGTCGCCCTGCTCTCGGTGCGCCGTTCCGACGAGTACACCGATCGCCTGTCCTTCGCCCTGGTCGAGGAAAAGACCTGCTTCGGCCACCAGGAGCCGGACACCCAGACCATCGACGAATACCGCACCGCCCAGGGCGCCACGGAATACGACGAGAAGGGCCGCGGCTGGCGCCAGTTGATCCTGAAGAAGAAGTCGGCCGGGCCCGCCATCGGCAAGCCGCCGGCGATCACCAACCAGCTGTTCTTCATGGCCAATTACGACCTCGACCGCTTCCGCGCCTTCGTCATCAGCGAGTCGTTCAACAAGACCTACGACATCCCGGTCGAGCAGATGGCCGAACTGGTCGCCGACGACGAAAAGCTGATGGCGTTCGGCTTCGATTTCCTGCGCCACGTCCTGTTCAACGAGAAATGTCTGACCGAGAAGGACGGCGCCTACGAGGCCCGCATCGAGCGCCTCAAGGCCAAGGCCGAGGCGATCCGGGCCGAGTTCGAGGCCAACCGTGACCAGATCGAGGACGAGAAGTACTGCGCCCCGCCCGGCCAGCCCGGCGATTGCGGCTGCGGCTCGGAATCCTGACTCGCCGCACCACACAAAGGCCCATCAAGCAACCGCTTGATGGGCCTTTTCATTTAAGACGGCGGCATCAATCTCGCTGACGCAGACCGGTAGCGCACTCCTGACTGGTTTATGATTGAACCACCGTTTCCCCAGGATGTTCGTCATGGCCGACAAGATTTCCTCTGATGCACTGGTATTGTTCGGCGCCACTGGCGACCTTGCCAGACGCAAGATATTCCCTGCGCTGTATGACATGCTGCGGCATGGCCGCTCGCTGCCACCCATCATCTGTGTGGCGTACACCCCGGGCTGGGGCCTGGAAGAACTGCGTGCCCATGCCCACGAAGGCATCACCCACTTTGGCGGCGGGGTGGACGAAACGGTATTTCGCAACCTCGCCAGTTTGCTGACCTATATCAACGGCGACTACCAAGACCCCAACACCTACGTTGAACTGCGCCGCGCTCTTGAGCAGCGGCAACGTCCCCTGCACTACTTTGCCATTCCGCCGTCGATGTTTCCCGTGGTGATGCGCGGACTGGCCGGGGCTGAATGCAAGAAGAATGCGCGCGTAGTGATCGAAAAACCTTTTGGCCGCGACCTGGAATCGGCACGCGCGCTGAACGCAACGCTGCATCAGGCGCTGCCTGAGTCGGGAATTTTCCGCATCGATCACTACCTCGGCAAGGAGGCGGTGCAGAACATACTCTATTTCCGTTTCGCCAATTCATTCCTCGAGCCGATCTGGAACCGCAACCACATCCGGCAGGTTCAGATCACGATGGCGGAGTCATTCGGGGTAGAGGGGCGCGGATTCTTCTACGATTCCGTCGGCGCAATCCGTGACGTCCTGCAAAACCATCTGTTGCAGATACTGGCGCTGCTGGCCATGGAACCCCCCCTGGGTACCAGCGCCGAGGCGATTCGCGACGAGCAGGCCAAACTGCTCAAGGCCATCCGCCCCCTGGCCCCGGGCGACCTGGTGCGGGGGCAATATGATGGCTACAGGAATGAGGAAGGCGTGGCGCACGGATCAGACACCGAGACCTTCACCGCCGTGCGTTTCTTCATCGACACCTGGCGCTGGGCGGGCGTGCCCTTCATCGTCCGCACCGGGAAAAAGCTGCCGCTTACCACCACCGAGGTTCGCGCCGAATTTCAACTGCCGCCTCAGCGCGTATTTGCGCTGTCCGAGGCAGGGCCTCTGGCCACCAATTACCTGCGCATGCGGCTGTCACCCACGGTATCCATCGCGCTGGGTGCGCGCACCAAGAACGCCGGGGATCGAATGGTCGGTCGACCGGTGGAGTTGTATGTCTGCAATAACCATCCGGACGAGATGAGTGCCTACGAACGTCTGCTCGGTGACGCACTGGACGGCGAGGCCATGTTGTTTGCGCGCCAGGATGCCGTGGAGGCGGCATGGAACGTGGTAGAGCCGGTACTTTCACATCGAGACCCGGCCTATGTCTATGAACCCGGCACCTGGGGGCCGCCGGAGGCTGATCTGCTGCTTGCCGGCGGCCGCTGGCACAACCCTCGTCCGCCCCAGAACCAGCCCGGATAGGTCACGCACTCGAGCGCTGATCGCCGGTCCATCCCCATCGCCTGCCGCAGACAAGACAGCGTAGACCCGGCATCCGCCGCCCCCGGTATTTACTCCCGCCTGACCCGATTCCACGCCGCATAGAGTGCCGGCAGGAACAGCATGGTAAGCAGGGTAGCCACCAGCAGGCCGCCCATGATGCTCACCGCCATCGGCCCGAAGAACACGTTGCGCGACAGGGGGATCATCGCCAGCACTGCCGCCGAAGCGGTCAGGACGATGGGCCGGAAGCGGCGTACCGCCGAGCCGACAATCGCCTCCCACTCGGCCTTGCCGGCGGCCATGTCCTGGTCGATCTGATCGATCAGGATCACCGAGTTGCGCATGATCATGCCCAGCATGGCGATCACCCCGAGCAGGGCCATGAAGCCGAACGGCTTGCCGAACAGCAACAGGAAGGCGGCGACGCCGATGATGCCAAGCGGGGCAGTCAGCACCACCATGACCACGCGCGAGAATTTCTGTAGCTGGACCATCAGCACCGTCAACACCACCGCAATGAAAAACGGGATGCCGGCGAACACCGCCCCTTGGGCCTTGCCCGATTCCTCCACCGAACCGCCGGTCTCGAGCAGGAATCCGGGGGGCAGTTGGGCACGGATAGTCTCCAGCTCGGGCAGGATCTGCCCGGTTACCGTGGCCGGCTCGATACCGGTGCCATAGACATTGCCGCGCACGGTGATGGTGGGCAGGCGATTGCGTCGCCAGACCATGCCCGGCTCATGGGTGTATTCGATGGCGGCGATCTGCGCCAATGGAACGCCCTTGCCGGCGCGGGTCGGCACGACCAGGTCGGCCAGGCGCCCCAGATGGCCGCGTTCGGCCTCGGCACCGCGCAATTCGACGCTGACGATGCGATCAGCCTCGCGGTAAGTGGTCGCGGCGACACCGTTCAGGGTGGTATTCAGGAAGACGGCCAGGTCCTGGCTGCTGACGCCGAGCAGACGCGCCTTATCCTGGTCGATGCGGACACGGACGATCTTCGACTGCTCGTCCCAGTCAAACTGGACGTTGGATAGATACGGATTTTTCCGCATCACGTCGGCGACCTGATGGGCCAGCCGCCGCAGGGTCTGGATATCCTCGCCGGAGACCCGGAACTGGACCGGGAACCCTACCGGCGGGCCGTTCTCAACCCGGAATACCGCCCCGCGCAGACCGTGGAAGTCCTGTTCGAAGCGCTGGACCAGCCGCTTGCGCACCGCCTCACGATCCTCGATGCCCTTGGTCATGACCATGAACTGGGCGAAATTGGCCGCCGGCAACTGCTGGTCCAGGCTCAGGTAGAAGCGCGGCGAGCCCCAGCCCACATAGGCGGTGTAGTGCTCGATGCCCGGGTCCTGGCGCAGGACCCTTTCCATCTTCACCACCTCGGCCTCGGTCGCCTTGAGCGAGGCGCCCTGCGGCAGGCGCAGGTCGACCACCAGTTCGAGCCGGGTCGAGGACGGAAAGAACTGCTTCTGGACGATCTTCATGCCGTTCACCGCCACGACGAACAACGCCAGGGTCGCGGCGATGACGATCCAACGGTGCGCCACGCACCAATCGATCAGGCCGCGCAGGCGATGGTAGAACGGCGTGTCGTAGACGTCATGGCCCCCCTCCTCGACCGGACCGGTGGGCCGGGCGGCAGCCAGGCCCAGACGGCGCATGAGGCCGTGGCGCCGGTCGGCCAGCCAGGAATGGCGCTCGGGTGCGTGCGGATCGGGCAGCAGCTTGAAGCCCAGATAAGGCACCACCAGCACCGCCGCCAGCCAGGACACCAGGAGCGCGGTGGCATTGACCGAGAAGAAGGCGAAGGCGTATTCGCCCACCACCGACTTGGCGATGGCGATAGGCAGGAAGCCGGCCACCGTGACCAGGGTGCCGGCCAGCATCGGCCCGGCCGTGCTGACGTAGGCGAAGGAGGCGGCCCGGCGGCGTTCCCAGCCCTGCTCCATCTTCACCCACATCATCTCGACCGCGATGATGGCATCGTCGACCAGCAGGCCCAGGGCCAGGATCAGGGCGCCCAGCGACACCTTGTGCAGGCCGGTACCGGTCCACCACATGATGAAGAAGGTCACCGCCAGGACCAGCGGGATGGTCAGCGCCACCACCAGGCCGGTACGGAAACCCAGGCTGATGAAACTGACCAGGAGCACCACCGTCACCGCCTCGGCCAGCGACTGCACGAAGGCTCGGATCGAGGTGCGCACCACCTCCGGCTGATCGGCCACCCGGTTGATCTCCACGCCCAGCGGCAGACTGGCGCGCAGGCCCTCGACCTTGGCATCCAGGTTCTCGCCCAGCAGGATGATGTCGCCGCCCCTGGCCATGGTGACGCCCACGCCGATGGCCGGCTGGCCCAGGTAGCGCATGGCCGGCTGGGGCGGCTCGGCGTAGCCGCGCGTGACCCGGGCGATGTCGCCGATGCGGAAGCTGCGTCCGCCGACCCGGATCACCGTGTCGCGCACCGCCTCGACGGTGTCGAACGGGCCGCTGGCGCGCACGTAGATGCGCTCGGCGGCGGCCTCGAAATAGCCGCTCTCGGTCACCGCATTCTGCTGCGCCAGGGCCTGGGCGATGCCGCTCAGGTCGACGCCCAGGGTGGCCAGGCGGGCGTTGTCGATATCGATGTGGATGCGCTCGTCCTGGACGCCGTAGAGGTCAACCTTGGCGACGTCCTTGACCCGCAGCAGCTGGTTGCGCACGTCGTCGGCGTAGTCCTTGAGCTGGGCGTAGGACAGGCCGGCCCCGGTGATGGCGTAGATATTGCCGAACACGTCGCCGAACTCGTCGTTGAAGAACGGCCCCTGGATGCCGGCGGGCAGGGTGTGGCGGATGTCGCCGATCTTCTTGCGCACCTGGTAGAACACGTCCGGCACCGCCTTGGGCGGGGTCGACTCGTGGGCCAGGAACATCACGGTCGATTCGCCCGGGCGCGAGAAGCTGGTGATCTTATCGACGTAGGGCACCTC
>JBAZLW010000061.1:0-11178 GCA_041650095.1 Hydrogenophilaceae bacterium
CAGTGCCCATGTCTGGGGCGGCGTCCACGACGGCAAACGCCGGGTGCCCTGCCTGTATGACCATGACCTTCAGGTCGAACACCCCACCCGCGACAAGGGTTGGCCCGAAGCCCTGATCAACATGGGCTACTGGGACCCGATGTCCTGCCATTCCTACAAGCGCCATTTGCCGCCTCCCGGCCTGTCCTCCTGGACCCGGCTGCGGCTGGGCTGGCTGCCCGCGGAAAAGATCAAGGTCGTCGAACCGGGCCAAAGCACGGAACTGCTGCTCGACCCCCTCGAGGACGGCCAGGCCGCCACCCTCGTCGTGCGCATCCCGCTGAGCGCCAAACGCTATCTGCTGATCGAGAACCGGCAACCGATAGGCCAATTCGATCCCTACCTGCCTGGCCACGGCATCCTGATCATGCGGGCCGATGACGACATCCCCGAATGCCGGCACGGCCGCGCCCCGGTGCGCCTGATCGACGCCGACCCGAGCCGCAAATACCTCGAAGGTGCCGCCTTCGATTTACCCGGGCGCGGGCGCTACGCCGACCTCGAAAACGGCATCGAAATCGAGTTGGTCGAGAAGATCGGCCTGAGCTACCGGATACGCATCAACCGCCGCTGACCGACGCCGTCGAAAACGGTTCAGCGCCGTAGCGCCGCCGCCAAGGGGCGGAACTGCAGGCCGTAGAACATCTCCAGATAGCGTCGGGTCTCGGTCCGCTCAAGATTGCTGACGTATTTCCAGAAGCCATAGACGCGGGCCAGGGTGAGCATGCGCTCGGCGTACCGGCGCCAGGTGTAGCGGGCCTCGACCCGCGCCAGCCCGCCGGCCGACAGGGCCCGCCAGTGGTCCGGTTCATCCTTGCAGCGCACGAAGAAATCGGTCAGTCGTTGTGCCGCCTCCTCGCCATGGTTGGGATCGACATGGAAGCCGGACACGCCGTCCTCGATGATCTCCCGTGGCCCGCCGAAACAGGTGGCGAAGGTGGGCAGCCCGGAGGCCATGGCCTCGATCACGGTCAGACCGAAGGCCTCGAACAGCGCCGGCTGCACGAAGGCGCCACGGTGGTCGGCCACCCAGCGGTAGAGTTCACCCGCCATGGCCTTGTCCAGATGCAGGCCGAGCCAGCGCACCTCGCCGTCGAGGCCGTGGCGATCCATCAAGGCGTGCATGGCATGGATCTGTTCCCGCTCCTCGTTGTCGCCGGGGCGTTCGGGGTCGACGTGGCCGGACACCACCAGCAGATTGACCTCCCGGCGCAAATCGGGGCTGTTGCCGAACCAGTCGACCAGGCCGGTGATGTTCTTGATCCGGTCCATGCGGGCCATGGTGAACAGCAACGGCTTGTCGGCCACGGCCAGGCTGCCGCGCGCCTCCGGACCGGTTTCGCTGCCCAGTACCATCGCGTCCAGGTCGGGATAGAGGTGGCCGAGCCTGCGTCCGGCCTGGTCGTAGGCGAAGTAGACCTCGGGGTCGGCCCCGGGCGAGACGATGTTGAACTTGGGGTCGTAGATGTCGGTGCCGTTGACCACCCGGTACAGCCCGGGCAGCGTGAAGGCGGTGTAGGACTCGTACTGGCCGAGGCCGTCGGCGGTGCCGGCGATCTCCTGGTAGGTCGAGGTGATGATGAAGTCGGCCGCGTTCATGGCGATCAGGTCGGCGGTGAACTGGCAACCGAAGTGGTACTGCGCATCCATGTCGCGCCAGTAGAGATCGGAATACAGGTACTTGGTCTTTTCCAGGGCGTGGGCGATGTTGCACTGGGTCACGCCCAGGCTTTGTGCCATCAGAGTGGCCACCAGGTTGCCATCGGAATAATTGCCGATAATCAGGTCGGGCTGGCCGCTCAGTTCCGCCAGCAGTTCGTGCTCGGCGTCGATCGCGAACTGCTCCAGGTAGGGCCAGACCTCGAAGCGGGAGATCCACTGAGGCAGCACGTCGCCGGCCGCGTTGCGGAACGGCACCCGCAGGATGCGGGCGTTGTTGCTGCCGGCGATGGCCTCGATGCGCTGGTTGCAGGTAGTGCCGTCCGCCTCCGGGATCAGCCGGGTGATCACCACCACCTGCGGCTCGATGCCTTGCAGGCCCTGTTCCAGCAGGCGCCGGCGCATATCCGCCTCCAGGGCGCGCACCTGGTCGAGTATGTAAACCACCTGGCCGCCGGTATCCGGGCGGCCGAGCACGTTGGACTGGCCGAACCAGCCGTGCGGCGACAGGATGGCCACCGAGAAGATCATCGGTATCCGGGCCAGGAAGCTCTCCATGATGTGGGGCGACGGCGCCTCCAGGAGGTCGCGCAGCAGGCCCATGGTCTCCCGCGCATGCCCTGCGTCGCTGCCCCAGCCCGGTTCGAAGCCGAGTGCCCGCATCGAGTGTGCGAACTGCTCCCATGGTTTGGCCGCATCCAGCCGGCCAAGCAGGCTTTCCGCCTGGCGCAGGGCCCCGCGCAGGGTGTTCAGGTCGCTGACGTCGGCGCTCAGCATCAGTTGCTGGTCACGGCAGCGATGCAGGCGCAGGAAATCGAGCAGGCGCAGGGCGCCCCCCTCCAGGGTCTCGAACATCCGGCTGGACAGGCGGCGGTTCAGGAAACGCACGCCATGGCCGATGGAATCGGCCTCCTGCAGCTTGGGCATTTCGCGAGAAAACGGCGCCACATCGAATTCCAGCGTCCAGCCCCCCTCCTCGACACCGGTCGCCAGGCGCTCCTTGAAGTGCAGATAGTCGGCCGTGTCGACCGGTTCGACATCCATCGTCTCCAGGTGCACGCGCAGATACAGCCAGCGCGCCACGTTCAGGCGCAGCGCCAGGTAGAGCCAGGCGTGGTTGACCGCGCCCTCCTGGCAATAGCCGACCGCTTCGGCCATCGGGGAGTCCGCCAGGCCGTCGCCTGCGCTGCTCATGGCGGCGAAGGCGTCGACGATCTCGCTCCTGAGCAGGAAGCGGCGCTCCAATCCGGTCAGACCATGCAGCACGCGGTGGGCGTCCGTGCGGTTGCTGATGAAATATTCGCGCAGGCGTTCGAGCAGGCTGGCCCTCATCAACGACTCCAGGTATCGAGATAGCCTTGGTAGAAGGCCGGATCGGCCACCGTCGCACCGTGCACACCGACCATGGCCGAGGCGAAATCCTGCGCCCGCCGCAGCGTCACGGCGAGACCCCAGCCCTCCAGAAGCCCGAGCATCAGGACAGAGGCAAAGGCATCGCCCGCCCCGACCGTATCGACCACCTCGATCACCGCCGTGGGTTTCACCGCCGCGCGAACGCCATGCGCGTCGACCGCTATGGCGCCTGCGCTGCCGAGCGTGACGACCGCCCGTTCCAGCCCGCGGCGCCGACACAGCTCGCTGGCATGCCCGGCCGGATCGCCGCCCTTGCCTTCCAGCCGGTCCAGTTCGTCGATGTTGAGCTTCACCCAGGTGGCCCGGTCCATCCAGGCCGACACGTCCGCTGCCGTCCACCATGGCGCACGCAGGTTCACGTCCAGGAAAATGGGTACCTCGAACCGGCGCACCAGTTCGTCCAGGGCGCGCCGGGATTCTGCCCCCCATAACGCGAGGCTGCCGTGGTACAGCAGCGCCGGGGTTTCGTCGCCGGGCAGGCAGGCCGCATCGATATGGCCATAGGCCTGATCGGGGTCGATCCGGTAATGCGGCTCGCCCTCGACCAGTTCGACCTCCACCGAGCCCGTGGTATGGCGGGGGTCGGTCTGTACCGCCGCCGTGGCCATGCCCCAGCCGCGCATCGCCTGCAGCACCCGCGCACCGGCGGCATCGTCGCCGACCCGGCTGACGAACACCGGTGCGGCGCCGAAACCCTGCAAGTGCCAGGCGGTATTGAATGGGGCGCCGCCCAGCACCTCGCTGCCGTCGGGGAAACGGTCGAACAGGACCTCGCCGAAGATCATCGGTCGTCCCCGGCTCATGGCCTGCGCTCCGCGGCCATCATCCAGGCCTGGGTTTCCGGCATGAAATGCGCCAACCCTTCCAGGATGCCCGCGCTGTAGTTGCCGTTCAGGCCCGCCCAAGCGCCCCTGGCCAGGTAAAGCGACCCGGGGTTTCCCTGTGCATGTGCCAGTTCGACCGCCTGCCGGCGCACCGACTCGTCGGCATTGGCCACCAGCACGGCGGGGATCGGCCCGGCCAGCACTTCCAGGTCGTTGCCGCTGTCGCCGGCGAACAGGGCTTGCCGGTACGGCAGGCCGAGCGACCGGACCAGGAATTCCAGGGCATGCAGTTTGCTGGCCGAGGCCGGCAGGACATCGAGCAGGCCGACGCCGGCCGCCTCGTCGATGCTCCAGATCAGGTTGGCGCTGACCCCGAGCGCGGCTAGGCGTGTCCGTGCCGAAGCCAGCAAGGGCGTGGGATCGGCCAGGACGGGGGTGTAGTAGCTCAGTTTCCAGGTGTTCTGCTTGCCGGCTTCCTGCAGGCGCAGTTCGGCGATCGCTGCCAGCGTCGCGGCCAGTTCGCCTGTCGTCCTGCCGGCCCAGTCCCGGCCGATCGCCAGGGTCCAGTCCGGCTGCTCATGCCAGCCCGCGCCGTCGATCCGGTACAGGGTGGTGCCGACGTCGCCGATGACGTAATCCGGCTCGGGCAGGCGGTATTCGGCGATCGCCTCTTCGACCAGGGCACGGTGGCGACCAGTGACATAGGCCAGGGTCACTTCCGGACGCGCCACCACGCTGGCGAATAGACTACGGGCGCCGGGCGATTCCGGCTGCGCGCCGTTCGGCAGCAGGGTCCGGTCCATGTCTGTAGCCAGCAGGATGCGCGCCGGCATCTCAAGCCCCCTTGGGATCGGGCAGGCCGCAGGCACCATAGAAATCGTAGTGCTCGATCGCCTCCAGGATGCCCCGGGCATAACCGGCGCGGGCGAAGTAGATGCGTTCCGCATCGGCCAGCTTGGACAATTCCTCGTGATGCCGGTTGGCCACCACCACCGCCAGGGTGTTGCCGCGCATCATGTCCTCGTCGGCGCCCGACCCCCCCGCCGCCAGGACGTGTTCGAGCGGGATGCCCCACTGGCTGGCGAACCAGCGCAGGGCCATGCCCTTGGAGGCCCGCGCCGGGGTGACATCGAGGAACTGGCCGAAGGCCATCGACACGTTGACCGTCTGCTCGGCCTGATGGAGCAGGCTGTTGATCGCCTCCAAGGATGGCGCCACTTGGGGGTCGATGAAATAGCTGACCTTGAACCGGCTCTGCTCCGCCTTCGGCTGCCGTTTCAGGCCCGGCAGTTCGTCCAACACGGCACGCACCTGCTGGGGCGTCCACAGGTGGTCGATATGCCGGGTCCAGGCCAGGTCGGACTCGAACTGGGGGGCATAGTGGATCTCGGTGCCCAGGCTGGAAATCAGCACGTCGGGCATCGGTATGGCGTGCAGGCGCATGACCTTGAGGGCCGATTCCAGGCTGCGTCCGGTGGCGATGCCGAAGGTCGCACACTTGCGGTTGCCGCGCACCACCCGGATGAAGTCGGCCAGGGATTCGGCATCGCCGAGCAGGTTCTGGTCGAGGTCGGTGAAGATGGCGCGGTCGTGGTAGAGCATGGGCCGGCGTTTCAATACCGGCGGCAGGGCCGGCGTGCCGCGCTCCAGCAGCGGCCGCAGGGCGGCCAGGTAGCGCTCGGCATGGGCGGTCCAGGAATAATGCCGCTGCACGCCTTCCAGGCCCTGCCGGGCAAGGCGTTGCCAGTTCTCGGCATCGTTCAGCACCTCGAGCAGGGCGGCGGCGATGGCCTCGCTGTCGAGCGGGTCGATCAGGTAGCCGTTGTGGCAGTTGCCGATGATGTCCTTGGGGCCGCCATCCGAGGTGGCGACGATGGGCACCCCGCTCGCCGCCGCCTCGATCAGGGTGAGCCCGAACGGCTCGGTCAGGGCCGGATTGATGAACACGCCGCCGGAACCGGCCGCCAGCCGGTACAGCACCGGCACCTCGTCGCGCCGGTGGTGCTTGGGGTAGGCCACCCGGCCGTGCAGGTCGTAGCGGTCGATGTCGAGCAGCAGGTTGCCGAGCACGGCCTGGGCGCCGCTGTCCAGGTCGCGGATGTCATCCCGGTTGCCCGCCACGATCACCAGGTTCGCCTTGGCCTGCAACTCGGGCGACTCACCGTAGGCCTGTACCAGGGTGGCGATGTTCTTGCGTTCGTCCGGACGCGAGATGGCCAGGATCATCGGCTTGTCCGGTTCAGTCAGGAAACGGGCCAGATCCTGGGCGATCGGGGCGACCTTCTCATAGCCGTCCGGCGGCCGGAAGCGGGCCAGGTCGACGCCGGGCGGAATGACCCGCATCTGATCCGGCTGATAATGGTCATAGAGCCCGTACTGCTCCTCGACCTCGTCGGCGGTGGAGGCGATCACCAGTTCGGCCGCCGCCAGGGTCTCTTCCTCGGCCTCGATCCGGCGCGCCATTTGGTAGCGCGTCTCGATGACGTCGCGCTTGAGGCCGGAGGCCAGCAGGCGACGGCGCTTGACCCGGCCCAGGGAATGGCCGGTATGGACCATGGGCACGCCCAACTGGGCCGCCACCCGCCTGCCGACATAGCCGGCATCGGCATAATGGCTGTGCACCAGGTCGGGTTCCCGGCCCTCGGCACGCAGGAGATTCAGGGTGTTGTCGGCAAAGGAATCCAGATGCTCCCAGAGCGACTCTTTCGGCAGGTAGCCTTCCGGGCCGGCATCGATACGGACGATGCGCGCCTTGCCCGAGATGGTCTCGAACGGCTCGGCATAATCTGGACTCACCAGGGGATCGACGATGCGGCGCGTCACCAGGTCGACTTGAGCGACATCGGGGCGCGCGGCGAGGGCACGGGCCAGTTCGGCCACGTACAACGTCTGTCCGCCGGTATCGGCGTCACGGCCCAGTTCAAGGTCGTGACTGCGGATCAGGCCATGTATGCTGATCAGCAGGATATACAGGCCGGGCGCGACGGTTTTGGAAGAATCTGGGGAGTCCACGACACCTCCTCCGAGACCAGAGTTTTTCGAAACCATGGGGCCATGGTACGGCGAATGCCGTCATGAGGCAAAACAGCGGCTACGCTGGTTTGCGTTCAGCGGGCGGGTTGACGGCCGGGTGGCAAGCGCGGCATGGTGTACTCACCGGATCTGGGAATACCTAATGTACGAACAAGCCTCCCACTCGCTGCTGAATGAAATACTGATCGAGCTGAAACCCGAGATCGGCAACCAGCGGCTGCGCCATTTCTACACCCGCCTGGGGGCGAACTTCTACGCCATACATTCCCTGTTCCACCTGCTCTACGGCGAGCGCGCCGATTTCAAGGAACAGATGGTCAGTCTGGTCGAGACCCTCGCCACCCGCTACATCGAACGGAGCCCCGCGCTGCGCAAGTCCGACCTGGCGCGGGAGAAGGACTACAACTGGTTCCTGAGCCAGAAGTGGGTCGGCATGGCGCTCTATTGCGACCGCTTTGCCGACGACCTCAAGGGGCTGCGCGCCAACCTGCCCTATCTGCAGGAACTGGGCATCAACCTGCTGCACGTCATGCCCATGCTTGACTGTCCGCCGGAGCGCAGCGATGGCGGCTACGCGGTACGCGACTTCTACCGGATCGACCCGCGTTTCGGCACCACGGACGAGGTCGAGGCCCTGGCCGCCACGCTGCGCAAGCGTGACATGCTGCTGGTCCTCGATGTCGTGGTCAACCACACCTCGGACGAACACGAATGGGCCCGACGGGCGCGCCGGGGCGAGAAGAAATACCAGGACTATTACTTCGTCTTCGACGACCGCGAGACCCCCGACATCTACGAAGAAACCATGCCGGAGATCTTTCCGGCCACCGCGCCCGGCAACTTCACCTGGGACGCGGCGATGGGCAAGTGGGTGATGACGGTGTTCAACACCTACCAATGGGACCTGAACTACCGCAACCCGGCGGTGCTGATCGAGATGATCGACATCATCCTGTTCTGGGCCAACCAAGGCGCCGACATACTGCGCCTGGACGCGGTGGCCTTCCTCTGGAAGAAGATGGGCAGCGTGTGCCAGAACGAACGCGAGGCGCATCTGCTCCTTCAACTGATGAAGGACTGCTGCCAGGTCACCGCGCCGGGGGTGCTGTTCATCGCCGAGGCCATCGTCGCGCCCGGAGAGATCGCCAAGTACTTCGGTGAGGACGCGATCAACGCCAAGGAGTGCGAGATCGCCTACAACGCCACCCTCATGGCCCTGCTCTGGGATGCCGTGGCGACCAAGAGCGCGGCGGTGCTCAACCTGGGCATCAAGAACCTGCCCAACAAGCTGGAACGGGCGACCTGGCTCAACTACGTGCGCTGCCACGACGACATCGGCCTCGGCTTCGACGACAACGACATCCGCCTGGCCGGCTTCGACCCGGCGCGGCACCGGCGCTTCCTGATCGATTACTACACCGGACGGTTTCCCGGTTCGGTCGCCCGGGGCCTGCCCTTCGGCGAAAACCCCAAGACCGGCGATGCCCGCATCTCCGGCTCGCTCGCCTCCCTGGTCGGACTGGAGAGCGCCCTGGAAAGCCAGGACGAGGCGGCCATCGACGCCGCCATCAAGACCATCGTGCTGCTGCACGGCGTGATCCTCGCGTTCGGCGGCATACCGCTGCTCTACTACGGCGACGCAGTTGGCACCCTGAACTGCCTGGAATACCTCGCCGACCCCGCCAAGGCCGCCGACAACCGCTGGATGAACCGCTCGAACTTCAACTGGAACAAGGCCGAAAAGCGCCATCAGACCGGCACCGTGGAGCAACGCATCTTCAGCGCCCTGAAAAAGATGATTGCCCTGCGCAAGGAGGCCACGGCCTTCGCGGACTTCGACAACCGCCAGTTGCTGGCATTGGGCAACCCCAGGCTCCTGGTCTTTTCCAGGACCGACCCGCAGAACAGCCGCAACCGGATCCTGGTAGTCGGCAATTTCAACGACCAGGCGCAGGCCCTGTCGGTCGACGCGCTGCGCATGCACGGCTTCTTCCTGACCGACGGCATGAAGGACCTGTGCACGGGCGAACGCTTTCAGGCGAGCGGCGACAGCATCGTGCTGCCCCCGCTGGCGTGCCATTGGCTCACCGACTGAGTTCATCCCCGGGTTTGGAACTCGCCGCCCTCAGCGAGGTCCTTCCTCCGGCCAGACATTACTGGAGCCATGGTTGAAGCGGCACGGTATATCCAGCAAACTAGGCCAGCCAAGTGCGGAAGATACCGGAACAGCATTCGAACCATCTGATTCATCCGGCCCCGCCGTTACCGAAGACCATCCAGGAGGTTTCATGTACTACATCGTTGATTCCGAGAAATCGTTCGACCAGGCCTCGGCCGACCTCGAGGCCGCGGTCAAGAACCATGGTTTCGGTGTCCTGCATGTCCATGACCTGGGCGCCACGCTGCGCGGCAAGGGCTTCCCCTTTGCCGAGGAATGCAAGGTATTCGAGGTCTGCAACCCCGGCCAGGCCACCAAGGTCCTGGCCACCGACATGCGCCTGAACATGGCCCTGCCCTGCCGCATCTCGGTGTACACCGAGCAGGGCAAGACCCGGATCGGCCTGATCAAGCCGGAGCAGATGCTTTCGGCCTTGTCCCAGGAGCCCGTGCTGGTGCAGGTGGCCAAGGAGGTCGAGGCAAAGACCATCCAGATGGTCGACGAGGCCAAGTAAGCGCCGGTCACTCAAAAGAAAAAGCCGGGCAAGCCCGGCTTTTTTGCTGCTGCGTCGCCGCTCAGCGTTTGAGCGCCGCCAGCCGGGTCCAGGTCGACACCACGGTGTCCGGGTTGAGCGACAGGCTGTCGATACCTTCCTGCATCAGCCACTCGGCCAGGTCGGGGTGGTCGGACGGGCCCTGGCCGCAGATGCCGACGTACTTTCCCTCTTTCCGGCACGCCGCGATGGCCATGGCGAGCAGGCGTTTCACGGCCGGATTGCGCTCGTCGAACTTCTCGGCCACCAGGCTGGAGTCGCGGTCCAGGCCCAGGGTGAGCTGGGTGAGGTCGTTGGAGCCGATGGAGAAGCCGTCGAAGCGCTGCAGGAAGTCCTCGGCGATCAGCACGTTGGACGGCAGCTCGCACATCATCACCACCTTGAGACCGTTGTCGCCGCGCTTGAGGTCGTTCTCGGCCATCACGGCGAGGGCGTCGTCGGCATCCTTCAGGGTACGCACGAAGGGCAGCATGACCTCGACGTTGGTCAGGCCCATGTCCTCGCGCACCCGCTTGATGGCCCGGCATTCGAGCTGGAAGGCGCGCCGGAACATCGGGTGGGCATAACGGCCGGCGCCGCGGAAGCCCAGCATCGGATTCTCTTCCTCGGGCTCGTACTGCGGGCCGCCGATCAGGTTGGCGTACTCGTTCGACTTGAAGTCGGACATGCGCACGATCACCCGCTTGGGCCAGAAGGCGGCGGCGATGGTGGCGACGCCCTCGGCCAGCTTCTCGACGTAGAAGTTGACCGGGTCGCCGTAGCCGACGATCTTGTGGTCGATGGCCCGCTTCACCTCTTCCGGCATCTTCTGGTAGTCGAGCGCGGCGTTGGGGTGGATGCCGATGGCGTTGCTGATGATGAATTCCAGGCGGGCCAGGCCGACGCCCTGGTTGGGCAGCATGGCGAAGTGGAAGGCCTGCTCGGGGTTGCCGACGTTCATCATGATCTTGACCGGGATGTCGGGCATGACCTTGACCTCGGTCTCGGTCTTCTCGAACTTGAGCAGGCCGGCGTAGACATGGCCGTCCTCGCCCTCGGCGCAGGACACGGTCACCTCGGCGCCTTCCGGCACGGTGCTGGTGGCGTTGCCGGCGCCGACCACGGCGGGCACGCCCAGCTCGCGCGCGATGATGGCGGCGTGGCAGGTGCGGCCGCCCCGGTCGGTGACGATGGCGGAGGCCTTTTTCATGACCGGTTCCCAGTCCGGGTCGGTCATCTCGGCGATCAGGACGTCGCCCGGTTGGACCTCGTGCATCTGGTCCAGGCTCTTGATGATGCGGGCCTTGCCGGAGCCGACCTTGCTGCCGATGGCGCGGCCGACCGCCAGGACGGGGCCCTTCTCCAGCATCTTGTAGCGGACCTGAACCTGGCCGGAACGCGACTTCACGGTCTCGGGACGGGCCTGCAGGATGTACAGCTTGCCGTCGTGGCCGTCGCGGCCCCACTCGATGTCCATCGGGCGGCCGTAGTGCGCCTCGATGATCATGGCGTACTTGGCC
>JBAZLW010000062.1:0-11078 GCA_041650095.1 Hydrogenophilaceae bacterium
TGCTCGATCTGCAGGTGTTCATGCCGGTCAAGGACGAAAAACACCAGATCGCCGGTTTCCAGCTCAGCACCAAGGCCGACCCGCTGGTGCTTGAAGACGACGATGGCAACCGGGCGATGATCATCTTTACCGCGCCGGATCGGGCCAAGGATTTCATGGCCGAATTCCCGGGTTACAGCGGCGGCCTGCTCACCGAGGTTTCCTGGATACTGCGCCACATGAGCGCCGATCTCAGCATCTCCCTGAACCCCGGCATGGAGGTCGGCTTCGACTTCGATCCCGCCATGGTGGCCATGCTGGCCGCGCTGCTGCCGCAAGAACAAGAATGAGCGAGATCCACGTCTTCACCCGGCCGGACATCCCGGCCGACAGCCGCCGTATCGGCGAGGCCTGGTCGCCCGAGCACAACCGCTATGACGAAGGGGTCCGCTATCTCTATCACAATGGCGCCCATGAACTGACCCTGTTCTGGTCCAGCCCCAGCCCGGCCGAAATCGTCGGCCTGCGCGATCAGCCGGTCAGCATCGGACTCTATAGCCAGGGCCCGGCCGCCTTCCTGCTGTACAAGATCGACGACGTCTGCGAATGGTCGGACGCCGCCTTCAACATCCATCTGGTACCTGAAGCGGAACGCGAACTGCCCCAGGAGCCCACCGGCGAGCGTGCCCGTCTGATCATCACCCTGGTCGACGCCGCCGACGGCATCATCAAGGGCCGCCGCCTGGTCTCGCTGGACAAGGTCATGACCCAGGCGCTGCGTCATGTCATGGACGAACAGGCCGGAGCGCCCTTCGTCAGTCCCCTGTACGAAATCGCCGTGCAGGAGACCCACGCCCGCTTCCCGGACACCGATGCCATGGCCCAGGCGGCTGAAATCATCGAGGCAACACTGGGCTGATGCTGACCGATCGACTCAGGGATGAATTCGTCGCCCTCCTGGGCGAGGACCGGGTCCACACCGACCCGGAGACACTGGCCTTGTACGCCAGCGACGAAACGCCGAAATTCTGCCTGCCCGAGGCCGTGCTGTTCCCGGCCGGTCACGATCACGCGGCCGGCATCGTCGCCATCGCGGCACGGGAGAAACTGCCCATCACGCCGCGCGGCGCCGGCTCAGGCAACGTCGGCGGCGCCCTGCCGACGCCGGGCAGCCTGGTGGTCAGCTTCGAGTGCATGAACCACATCCTGGAGTTCGATCCCGACAACCGCCTGATGGTGGTGGAACCCGGCGTGGTCACCGACGACATCGACGACCTCGCCGCCACGGCCGGCCTGATGTACGCGCCCGACCCCGGTTCCGGCGCCTACAGCCGGATCGGCGGCAACCTGGCGATGAACGCCGCCGGCCCGCGCGCGGTGAAATACGGCACCACCCGCGAGCACGTGCTCGGCCTGCGCGCCGTGCTCGGCGACGGCCGCGAGATCCGTACCGGCAGCCGGACCACCAAATACGCCACCGGCTATGACCTGACCCGCCTCCTGGTCGGTTCCGAAGGCACCCTGGCCCTGATCACCGAGGCCACCCTGAAGTTGCTTCCGGCGCCGCGCCGGATCGCCAGCCTGCGGGTCTGCTATGCCAGCAACCGGGCCGCCTGCGAGGCGGTGATCCGGGCCATGCGGCAGCCGGTGGTGCCCTATGCCCTGGAGTTCATGGACCACCGTTCGATCGAGGCGATCCGCGAATATGGCGCCGCCGAGGGGCTGCCCGCCGGCACCCAGGCCGCCCTGATGGCGGAGGTCGAGGGCGACGCCGAGGATATCCCGCGTTATCTGGCCGCACTCGAATGCGCCCTGCGCGGCGACGGCCTGCTGGAGATCCAGAGCGGCTTCTCGGCGACCGAGATCGCCGACCTGTGGACCGCGCGCAAGTCGCTCTCGCACGCGGTGAAGAAGATCGCCCCGCTCAAGATCAATGAGGACGTGGTGGTGCCGGTGGCCAAGTTGGCCGATCTGGTCGACGCCATCGACGTCCTCGGCCACAAGCACGACCTGCCGCTGGTCGCCTTCGGCCATGCCGGCAACGGCAACCTGCACGTCAACATCATGGTCCACTCGGATGATGCCGACGAGATGGCGCGCGCCCGCGCCTGCCGTCTCGAACTGGTCAAGACCGTGCTCGGCCTGTCCGGCAGCCTGTCCGGCGAGCATGGCATCGGCAGCGAGAAGAGGCCGTTCGTCGGACTGGAATTCGAACCGGCCACGCTCGATTTGATGCGCCAGATCAAGGGGCTGTTCGACCCCTACGGCATTCTCAACCCGGGCAAGAAGCTGCCGGATTGATCCAGGCGTCGGCGCAGCGGCGGTCAGATCGCCGCTTCGTCGGTCTCGCCGGTGCGGATGCGGAGAACTTGATGCACGTCGGAGACGAAGATCTTGCCGTCACCGATCTTGCCGGTACGGGCAGCCTTGACGATGGCCTCGATGGCAGTTTCCACCAGGCCACTCGCCACCACCATCTCGATCTTCACCTTGGGCAGGAAGTCCACCACGTATTCGGCGCCCCGGTACAGTTCGGTATGGCCCTTCTGGCGGCCGAAGCCCTTGACCTCGGTCACCGTGAGACCGGTCACGCCGACATTCGAGAGCGCCTCGCGCACCTCGTCCAGTTTGAACGGCTTGATGATGGCTTCGATCTTTTTCATGTTGTCTCCTGATTAAAATGGGGCTTGGTATTTGTTGGTGATGGGATAGCGACGGTCGCGGCCGAAGCCCCTTTGGGTGATACGGACGCCGGGTGCGGCCTGGCGGCGCTTGTATTCCGAACGATCGATCAGGCGCACCACTTGCCGGACATCGGCCTCGTCGTAGCCCACCGCGACAATCTCCCTGGGCGCCATGTCCAACTCCATGTAGCGTTCCATGATGGCATCCAGCACCTCGTAGGGCGGCAGGCTGTCCTGGTCGGTCTGGTCCGGCCGCAACTCAGCGGACGGCGGACGAGTGATGATACGCTCCGGAATCACGGCCGAGAGGGTATTGCGATAGCGCGCCAGCCGCCATACCAGTGTCTTGGCGACATCCTTGAGGGCGGAGAAGCCGCCCGCCATGTCGCCGTACAGTGTCGCATAACCGGCCGCCATCTCGCTCTTGTTGCCGGTGGTCAGGACCATCCGGCCGGACTTGTTGGACAGGGCCATCAGCAGCACGCCGCGGATGCGGGCCTGGATGTTCTCCTCGGTCAGGTCCTCGGCCAGGCCGGCGAACTCCGCAGCCAGGGCGGCGCGAAAGCTGTCGAACATCGGCCCGATCGGCAGCACGGCATGACTGATGCCGAGGTTTTCGGCCAGCTCGCGGGCATCCGTCAGGCTGATGTCGGCGGTGTACCGGGACGGCATCATCACCGCGTGCACCCGATCCGCGCCCAGCGCGTCGACCGCGATGCATAGGGTCAGGGCGGAATCGATGCCGCCCGAGGAACCGACGATGACCCCCGGGAAACCGTTCTTGTCGACATAGTCGCGCACCCCGAGCACCAAGGCGCGGTAAACACCCTCCTCCTGCGTCGGCAACCCATGCAGTTCGCCTCTGGGGACCGCGTCGGTCAGCTCCAGCAGGCCAAGCACCTCCTCGAACATCGGGAACTGCGCCGTCAACAGGCCTTCCCGGTCCATGGCGAAGGAACCGCCATCGAACACCAGTTCGTCCTGGCCGCCGACCAGATTGACATAGGCCACCGGCAGCCCGGCGGCCATGGCCCGGTCCGCCACCACGTCATGACGGACGGCCTGCTTGTTCCTGTGATAAGGCGAGGCGTTCAGCACCAGCAACAGTTCCGCACCCTTCGCGCGGGCCTGTTCGGCCGCCCCGGGCTGCCAGACGTCCTCGCAGATGACGACGCCGATGCGCTGCCCGTCGAGCTCGAACACCATGGCCTCCTCGCCCGGCATGAAGGTGCGCACCTCGTCGAACACCGAGTGGTTGGGCAGCCGCTGCTTGCGGTATACCGACTCGACCCGGCCGCCCCGCAGCAGCGCTGCGGCGTTGTAGCGGGCG
Source organism: Hydrogenophilaceae bacterium (assembly GCA_041650095.1). GTDB lineage: Bacteria > Pseudomonadota > Gammaproteobacteria > Burkholderiales > Thiobacillaceae > Parasulfuritortus. The sequence goes on from JBAZLW010000062.1 coordinate 3,994, forward strand.
CCCTGCTCCTGCAGCGGAAAACCGACCACCACCGCCAGGCCGGCAGGCAAGGCGACAGCCAGTTCGGCGAGTACGCGGGCGTTCTCCTGGTAGAAATCGGCGCGCAGGGCCAGGTCTTCCGGCGGGTATCCGCACAAGCCCAGTTCGGGCGTGACCATCAGCCGAGCGCCTGCCTGTACGGCCTCGACGGCCATGGCCATGATCTTGCGTGAATTCCCGTCCAGATCGCCGACGGTGGCGTTGAATTGTGCCAATGCGATTTTCATACCGGGATGATGCCCGCAGGCCTTGCGCCCATCAAGCCATCAGAGGATGCAGGCAAAAAAAAGCCGGGGCGTGCCCCGGCCGTCTGACCATATCTGTACTCAACTCGCAGGCTTGTCGGTACACAAGGCGTAGCAGTTCAGGCAATCGTACGACTTGACGTGCCCTTCCGCGTTCTTGTAGGTCTTGCAGGTCGTAATGCGTGGTTCGATATACGGGTAGCCGCTCGGGTGTTGGCGCACGCAATCGCAGGTCTTGCGCACCGACTCGACGGATTCGCCATTATTGACCTTGATGGTGCCGTCCTCGGCGGCAAATACGGCGGTACCGAACAGGGTCGCCATCAACACGGAAATACCGAGAATGATCGTCCTCATGGCTAGTCTCCTCCTTAGGGTATTCATGATTGGATTTTCAGATTGCCCATAAAAACCACAAATTTCAAGTGGATAATTGTGATGTACATCAATTCCCGAACCAGTCCGACATGGACCCGGACAATGAATCCGAGGAAAATTACTCAGTTGCACTCAGCACTTTCAGAAAATGACCTTGCCCATCCATCCCGACCCTTCCGCCGAAAGGACGCCAGACCGTAGCGACGGCATGCTCACCCTGACTCACGTCATCTACGGTCTGCATGCATTCAGCGCCCTCGCCGGGTTGACCAGCGCGGCCTTCGTGGTCACTGCCTTCCTGTCTGGCTGGCCTTCGATCATCGCGGTGATCATCAATTACCTGAAGCGCGGCGAGGTCCGCGGCAGCTGGCTGGAAAGCCATTTCCGCTGGCAGATACGCACCTTCTGGTTCGCACTGCTCTGGCTCGTCGTTGCCGGCATGCTGGCGATCACCCTGATCGGCATTCCCGCGGCGATCCTGCTGATGCTGGCGACCGGAATCTGGGTCATCTACCGGATCCTTCGCGGCTGGCTGACCCTGAACGAGCGCAAGGCCATGCCGGCCAGCGCAAATGGCTGAGGCTCCCGACTTGTCGACACCCCAACAGCTAGCGCCCACCAGCCTGGATGCGGCGATGATTATTCTGCATGAACTGGATCGCGCCTTGTCGTTTCACCTGCAATGGCTGAAGAACCTGCATCGCACCCTGATCTGCATCGAGCCGCCCAGCCCGGACGACATCGCCCACGATGCCCATTGCCGGTGTAATTTCGGGCTCTGGTATTACCACCTGGACCGGGAGTTGCTGGCCCAGGAGCCCGGCATAGCGGAGCTGGAAACACCGCACCGGGCCATGCATGACAGTGCCCGCAGCCTGCTCGCCTCCCATGCCTCGGGGGGGGCCGTGTCTGCTGACGCCTATGAAGCCTTCATGAACCTGGCTACCGATTTCAAGCAAAACATGCGCAGCTACCAGTTTCAGCTGATCCAGCGGGTCTGTTCAGTCGATCACCTGACCGGGGTCTGGAACCGCAACTACATGACCATGAAACTGGCGGCGGAAGCCGAACGGGCCAGCCGCAGCCGGCAAACCTGCGCCATCAGCCTGCTCGATCTGGACTGGTTCAAACACGTCAACGACAGCTTCGGCCATGTCGCCGGGGATCGGGTACTGCACGAGGTCGCCCGTTTCCTGAAAGGCAACCTGCGCGCCTACGACAGCATGTTCCGCTATGGCGGCGAGGAATTCCTGATCTGTCTGCCCGACACCGACATTGAGGGTGCGGAACCGATGCTCAACCGCCTGCGCGAACGCTTGGCGAAGACCGCCATCAGCCTGCCGAACCACGGTGAAATCCATATCACGGCCTCATTCGGCGTCGCCGCGCTGGCGCCCGATGATGATGTCGCCCTGGCGATCGAACGCGCCGATCACGCCCTGCTGTACGCCAAGAGCAAGGGGCGCAACCGTGTCTGCGCCTGGAGTCTGAGCGGCGATTTCCTGCCACCGGAGCCTGGCGACGGCTCAGGCGTCTGATTGCCGCCCTTCCAGGGTTTCCCAGCGCTCCAGTAGTTCCAGCAGTTCCCCGTCGATCTCCTCCTGGCGCTGCCTGAGGCCGGCCACCTGGCCGACATCGCCCTTGTACAGGTCGGGATCGGACAAACGTTGATTCAGTTCGGCCTGCTCCAGCTCGAGTACCTCGATCCGGGCCGGAATGCCTTCCAGTTCCCTGGCTTCCTTGTAGGACAGGCCGCTCTTGCTCGCCGGCTTGCGGGCCGGGCTTTCGCGCGGTTTCTCCGGTTTCTGTTGCGCAGCCTCGACACTGGTCCGGCGGCGCCAGTCCTGCCAGTCGGCATAGCCGCCGGCGATCTCGATCAGTTTGCCGTCGCCCTCGAATACCAGCGACTGGGTCACCACGTTGTCGAGGAAAGTCCGGTCATGGGAAACCAGGATCACCGTGCCGGGGTAATCGAGCAACAGTTGTTCGAGCAGTTCCAGGGTGTCGATGTCGAGGTCGTTGGTCGGCTCGTCGAGCACCAGCAGGTTGGCCGGTCGGGCGAACAGACGGGCCAGCAGCAGGCGGTTGCGCTCGCCACCGGACAAGGCGGAAACCTTGGCCCGTGCCCGCTCGGGCGGAAACAGGAATTCCTCCAGATAGCCGATGATGTGTTTCTTCTGGCCGCCGATCTCGACGTAATCCGAGCCGGGCGAAATGGTCTCGATCAGGGTGGCATTGTCGTCCAGCTTGTTGCGGAACTGGTCGAAGTAGGCCACCTGGAGCTTGGTGCCGTGGCGGACGCGGCCCTGGTCGGGCGGCAGCTCGCCCAGGATCAGGCGGATCAGGGTGGTCTTGCCGCAGCCATTGGGGCCGATCAGGCCCAGCTTGTCGCCGCGCATGACCCGTGTGGAGAGGTCGCGCAGCAGGGTGCGGCCACCGTAGCCATGGCTGACATGTTCGAGTTCCGCCACCAGCTTGCCGGAGCGCTCGCCAGCGTCGAGCGCGAAGCCGACCTGGCCGATGCGCTCCCGGCGCGCCGTGCGTTCCCGGCGCAGGGCCTCGAGCCGGCGTACCCGGCCCTCGTTGCGGGTGCGCCGGGCCTCGATGCCCTTGCGGATCCAGACTTCTTCCTGCTTCCAGAACTTGTCGAACTTGCGGCTGTGCGCGGCCTCGATTTCCAGCTGTTCCGCCTTCTTGGCCTGATAGGCGGTGAAGTTGCCGGCGTATTCGCGCAACTGGCCGCGGTCCAGCTCGACGATGCGGTTGGCCACGTTGTCGAGGAAACGGCGGTCGTGGGTGACGAACAGGACGGCACCGGAGAAATCGCGCAGCAAGCCTTCCAGCCATTCGATGGCGCTGAAGTCGAGGTGGTTGGTCGGCTCGTCGAGCAACAGCAGTTCCGGTTCGGCGACCAGGGCGCGGGCCAGGGCGACCCGTTTCTTCTGGCCGCCCGACAGGCTGGCCACCTCGAGGTCGGCCGCCAGGTCGAGTCGGCTCCGGGCCTCCTCGACCCGAGCCGACAGGCGCCAGGCATCGTGTGCGTCCAGTTCGTGCGAGAGCCGGTCTAGTTCGGCCAGATCGCCGGAACCGAGAGCGACCTCATGGGCGGCATCGTGGTAGGCCAGCAGCAATTCGCGGGCCGCGCCGACGCCCTCCGCCACCGCCTCGTAGATGCTGTGGCCCACCGCAAAGACCGGTTCCTGCGGCACATAGCCCAGGCGCAGGCCGGGCTGGAGCCAGACCTCGCCAGCGTCCGGCCGTTCACTGCCGGCGATGAGGCGCAGCAGGCTGGACTTGCCGGTGCCGTTGCGGCCGATCAGGCCGATCCGGTCGCCCTTGTCGATGACCAGCGAGGCACCATCAAGCAAGGGCCAATGACCGAAGGCCAGCTCCAGTTTGTCGAGTATGAGCAGGGGCATGCAGGATGAGGGCGGCGATGAGGCCGCCCAGTCACGTAAGGGGGTAGGATTTTACAGCGAACCGCGCGCTTGTCCGGCGTGAGTACGCTCGAAAGCGGTCTGACAGGCGATGCAACGGCGCGCGGCCGGATTGGCCACCAGTCTGGCCACCGGAATGGCGGCACCGCATTCGGCGCATTCGCCGAAGTCGGGGGCCTCGAGCCGCTGTTCGGCGGCCTTCAGTTCCTGCCACTGCCGGATATCCATATCGAGCCGTGCCGCCGACAGATCGCCCAGTGAAATGGCCAGGGCCTCGTCGCTGCTGTCGCCGGCGCCGCGTCCGAGTATGGCGTTGAATTGATGCTGCTCGCTTTCGGACATTCCGGAACGGATATGATCCGTAAGGCTGGTCAACTGATTCGTCAAAGCTTCCTGCACGGCCTTGATGTCTTGTTTTGTATAGTGGCGCATGACTCGCTTTCCTGGTTACCCACATGATCATTATGGTTCGCACACCCGCATCGACAAGACGAATTTACCAAGGCCACGGAGCCTTCTAACTCGTTACCATCTCGCCTGTTTACAAATCAATCGCTTCCATGCCGTTCGGCCTATCCACTTCCCTGATGCTGATCTCGCTCGCCTTGTCGGAGATCCTGCTGGTGTCCGTCATCCTGCTGGCGAGGCCTGGCCAAGCCGGGCTGCTGGCGGCATTGTCCGTGGCCGCCCTGCTGATCCCGTTGGTGGCCGTCAATATCGTTCGGCTGTCCAGGGCGGCACGCAGTCATCTGGCCGCACTCGACCTGTCCGAACGGCGTGCCGATCTGGCCCTCGCCGGCGCCCAACTGGCCTATTTCGATGTCGACACCGCCACCGGCAAGGGTGTGGTGAATCCGCGCTGGCACGAACTGCTGGGCACCGCGCCCGACCAGGTCGGCGACGACATCCACGACACCTGGGTACGCAGCCTGCACCCGGACGATGTCCAGCGGGTGCTGGAAGTCGGCCGCCGCTACAAGGACGGGGAACTGGCCGAATACGAAGTCGAGTATCGCGGCGTGACCCACCAAGGCGAGACGCGCTGGTTCGCCTCCAAGGGCATGCTCATCGAAGCGGACCATGTGCGGGCACCACGCATGGTCGGCGTGTTCCAGGACATCACCGTGCGCAAGAGCGCCGAGGTGGCCATGCGCCAGGCCAAGGACGCCGCGGAGGCCGCCAGCCGGGCCAAATCCGACTTCCTCGCCAACATCTCGCACGAGATCCGTACCCCCATGAATGGCATCATCGGGCTCGCCGACCTGCTGCTCAAGGAAGACCTTGCCGGGACGCACCGGCAGCAGATCACGATGATCCGGGACTCGGGCGAGGTACTGCTCGACGGCATCAACGACATACTCGACTTTTCCAGGATCGAGGCCGATCGCCTTGACTTGGCAACGACGCCAGTCGATCTCGGGGCACTGATCCGCCAGGGCATGCGGCCTTTGCAGGCCAACGCTATGGTAAAAAAACTGACGCTGGAAATCGCTTTGGCCAAGGACCTTCCGGACCGCGTCGTTTGCGATCCGGTCAGGCTCAACCAGGTGCTGGCGAACCTGGTCGGCAACGCGATCAAATTCACCGACCAGGGCCGCGTCGTGCTCGCGGCCAGCCTGGCCAGCGAATCAGGTCAGCGCGCCAGGCTTGCCTTCGTCGTGGAGGACACCGGCATCGGCATCCCGACCGACCAGCAGGCCCATATCTTCGAGGCCTTCAGCCAGGCCGACACGTCGGCGAGCCGGCGTCATGAAGGCAGCGGCCTGGGCCTGTCGATCGCCTCGCGTCTGGTCAGGCTGATGGGGGGCGACATCCGGGTCGAATCGACCCCGGGACAGGGCAGCCGGTTCAGCTTCGAGATCGAACTGGACAAGACCGCTGGCCACGACGCTCCCGAGATCTCTATCGCCGCCGACCCGCTGCCGCGGCAAAGCCGGCACACCGACCTGAACATACTGGTCGCCGAGGACAACCCGGTCAATCAATGGGTCACCCGCCGCCTGCTCGATGACCTGGGACATCGGTGGGCCCTGGCGGAAAATGGCCGGGCCGCCATTGAAGCACTGCAGCAGCACGACTACGACGCCATCCTCATGGATATCCAGATGCCGGAGATGGATGGCTACCAGGCCACCGCCGCGATCCGGAGCCTGGAAAAGACGGCAGGCGGGCATATTCCCATCATCGCTCTGACCGCGCACGCCCACCCGGACGACGAAGCAAAATGCCTGGCCGCCGGCATGGACGGCTATTTGAGAAAACCGGTCGATACCACCGAACTGAGTGACATGCTGGAAAAACTGGCGGCCCGCAGACTGGCTGCGAATGCGCGGCTGCCGGACGGCACCATGTCGGGTTAGAATCACGCCCCGACGCCTTCGTAGCTCAGTGGATAGAGCATCCCCCTCCTAAGGGGAGGGTCGCCCGTTCGATTCGGGCCGAGGGCACCACATAATTACATCTATGTCTGATACTTGCAGTCCAACAGCAGGTACGGACCAGACGGCGAAGCCGCTGCATCAGAACCTTGCTGGGCATGCGGCAGCAATGTAGATAAGCGGCGGCCGGCAGGCCGCCGCTGCCAGGAAGGACCGATGCTTATTGTTGCTTGCGCAACGACCAGGCTTCGATCTCCACCCGTCGATTGGGTTGCAGACACTTGATCAGTGCCGCCCGTTTGGTCTCCTCGCACTGAACCAGAGGCACGGCCTCACCGACCCCGGTGGCGGTGATGCGATCGGCCTGAATGCCCTTGGCGACCAAGTACTCGCGGACGGTGTCGGCACGCGCCTGGGACAGTTTCAGGTTGTAACCGTCACTGCCGATCCGATCGGTGTGGCCGACCACGGTGAGCCGATCAATCTCGCCGGTGCCCAGCAGGTTATCCACCAATTCATCCAGTTTCCGAACACCATCCGGGAGCAGGTCCGCCAGTGCGGATTTCTTGTAGGTAAACAAGCCGTCGGTCCCCAGACGCACGCGCTTG
>JBAZLW010000063.1:0-10880 GCA_041650095.1 Hydrogenophilaceae bacterium
CATTGGCCGGGGGTGGCCCGGCGGCCAGTTCCTTTTCTTGCTCGACCAAGAAAAGGAACCAAAAGAAGGTCGCCCCGCATCCGTCGAAACCCCGAGGCTTCCGAACTTGGCCGGGCGGCGAAAGAATTGGCTACGGCCGCTGCTTCGCAGCTTCACATCGGCTACGCCGATATGAGCCTACGCCGCAACAAGGCGCGGTGCGCCTTGTTGTCGCTTCGCTCAGACACCTTTCGCCGACTTCCCCCGGCCAAGTCCGGAAATCTCGGCTCCGGCTGAAGGGGTCTTAAAAGCGTCGCAAACGCTAAGGTTGAAGCTAAGTGGAAACGGTCGCATGCGGCTGTTCCATCCCCTCTGAGCCGCCAATTTTTCCAACACCGTTCGGGGGCAGTCGGCGAGCACTGTCTGAGCCCGAAGGGCGAGTTGCGCAGCCGCCCGAACGGTGTTGGAAAAATTGGGAACCCGAAGGGCGGCGAAGCGGGGAGTGCTTTCTTTGATTACTTTCTTTGCGCGAGCAAAGAAAGTAATGCGCTGCCGGGCGCCCCCGGCCTAAGCGGAGTTGTTGGCTTGATCAGCATTGGGCAGGTGCACCCCTCACCCCCGGCCCCTCTGTGGTCCTGCGGCCCATCCCTCGCTTCGCTCGGGACCGCCACTTCGTGGCGTCCTGCGCCCTTCGGGCTGGTCCCTTAAAGGGGCGAGGGGAGAAAAGCCCCTTATTGCGTCCCGCCCACCGTCAGCCCGTCAATCCTCAAGGTCGGCTGGCCCACCCCCACCGGTACGCTCTGGCCTTCCTTGCCGCAGGTGCCGACGCCCGGGTCGAGCTGCATGTCGTTGCCGATCATCGATACCCGGGTCAGGGCATCCGGCCCGTTGCCGATCAGGGTGGCGCCCTTGACCGGGTAGGTCAGCTTGCCGTCCTCGATCATCCAGGCCTCGGCAGCGGAGAAGACGAACTTGCCGCTGGTGATGTCGACCTGGCCGCCACCGAAGTTGGCGGCGTAGAGGCCGTTCTTCACCGAGGCGATGATCTCCCGCGGGTCCTTGTCGCCGGCCAGCATGTAGGTGTTGGTCATGCGCGGCATCGGCAGGTGGGCGAACGACTCTCGGCGGGCGTTGCCGGTCAGGGCGGCGCCCATCAGGCGGGCGTTCAGGCTGTCCTGCATGTAGCCCATCAGGATGCCGTCCTCGATCAGCGTGGTGCACTGGGTCGGGGTGCCTTCGTCGTCGATGTTGAGCGAGCCGCGGCGGTCGGGGAGGGTGCCATCGTCGACCACCGTCACGCCCTTGGCGGCGACGCGCTGGCCGATGCGGCCGGAGAAGGCGGACGAGCCCTTGCGGTTGAAGTCGCCTTCGAGGCCGTGGCCGATCGCCTCGTGGAGCAGGATGCCGGGCCAGCCGGAACCGAGCACCACGGTCATGGTGCCGGCCGGGGCGGGCTTGGCGTCGAGATTGGTGAGGGCCTGGTGGACGGCCTTCTCGGCATAGTCCTTGAGGATCTCGTCGCTGAAATAGCCGTAGTCAAAGCGGCCGCCGCCGCCGGCGCTGCCTTGTTCGCGGCGGCCGTCGGATTCGACGATGACCTGCAACGAGACGCGCACCAGCGGACGCACGTCGGCGGCGCGGCGGCCGTCCAGGCGGGCGATGTGGATGACCTCGTATTCGCCGGCCAGGCTGGCCATGACCTGGCTCACGCGCGGGTCGAGCTTGCGGGCGTAGTCTTCCAGGCGGTGCAGCAGGGCGACCTTGTCGGCCTCGGCCAGGCTGGCGATGGGGTCGAGCGGGGCGTACAGGTTGCGGCCGACGATGGCGTGGCCGGAGGCGACCCGGCCGTCGGCGCCGATGGCGGTGATCGCGCGGGCGGTGCGGATGGCCTGCTCGATGGCCGGCAGGCTGATGTCGTCGGAGTAGGCGAAGGCGGTCTTCTCGCCGGAGACGGCGCGCACACCGACGCCCTGGTCGATGTTGAAGCTGCCCGACTTGACCTGGCCCTCTTCCAGGCTCCAGGCCTCGGAGCGGGAGTACTGGAAATAAAGGTCGGCGTCGTCCAGCTTGTGGCTGGCCAGCCAGCCCATCGCGGTGTCGAGCTTGCCGTCGTCGAGGCCGTTCGGGGCCAGCAGGGTGGCGGTGGCGGTGTCGAGGGCGTGGTCCATGGTTGTCTTCATGACTTGGTCAGTTGGAGCCGCATGCACTTGGCGCAATCCAGCGAGCGGTGCTTCAGCGCCGGCAGGCTCTTGCGCAGGCTGGCCTGGTAGGCCCGGTTGACGCCAGCCACGACCACGCCGGAACCGCGCGGCAGGCGGTCGAGCACGTTGCCCCAGGGGTCGACGATCATGGTGTCGCCGTGGGTCTCGCGCCCGGACACGTGATAGCCACCCTGGGCCGGGGCGATCACGTAGGCCAGGTTTTCGATCGCGCGGGCGCGGATCAGGGTCTCGAAGTGGGCCTTGCCGGTGGTCGCGGTGAAGGCGGCCGGGACCAGGATGATGTCGACGTCGCCCATGGCACGGTACAGTTCGGGGAAGCGCAGGTCGTAGCAGATCGACAGGCCGATGCGGCCGAACGGGCTGCCCAGCACCACCACGGTGTCGCCCGGCTTGATGGTGGTCTCTTCCCGGTAGTGCTCGTTGCCGAGGTCGAGGCCGAACAGGTGGATCTTGTCGTAGCGCGCCACCTGCTTGCCCTTGTCGTCGTAGACCAGGCTGCTGTTGTAGACCTTGTCGGGATCGTCGCATTCCAGCGGCACCGAGCCGCCGACCAGCCAGATGGCGTGCTTCTTGGCCTGGGTGGCGAGGAACTTCTGGATCGGGCCCTTGCCCGGGTGCTCGCGCACGGCGACCTTGTCGGTCTCCTTGATGCCCATGATGGCGAAGTTTTCCGGCAGCGCGACCAGCTTGGCGCCGGCGTCGACGGCGAGCTGGATCAGGCGCTCGGCCTCGGCCAGGTTGGCCGATACGTTGGGGCCGGAGGCCATCTGGATCGCGGCGACGCGGAGGATGCCGCCGGCCTCCTTCTCGGTCTTCGGATTGGCGCGGCGGCGGGGCTTGGCGAAACTGGAGCTGGGTTTGCTGGTCACGGGGTCATCCAATGCTGAGTACTATTGCCGAAACTTATCACAATGAGGGCCCCGCGAGGCAGTGGGGCGGCGGGTGGCCGCCGGTTCAGGGCGTGGCTTCCGGCGTTCCTGCCACGGCGCGGGGCAGCTTTTTCACCTGCGGATCGGCCCAGCTGCCGCCGACCAGGTATTCGAAGCTGGCCGCCTTGGCGATCGGGTCTTTCAATATCTTGCTGGCGACCAGGGCGCCGACGGCAGCCACCGGCCCGCCCAGGAGGGCCGCGCCGACCGCGACGCCTTCATCCAGGCGGGGCTGGATATAGAGCCGCAGTTCCTGGCCTTCGCGGACCAGGTCGATCTTGCCGTTCATGCGGATATTGGCCGCCGGACCGTTGATGACGAGGCCGGGCAGGTAGCCGACGCCGCGCTCCAGATGGACATCGCCCTTGATTTCGTCGAAGGCGAAGCCTTCCGAGAAGACGTCGCGGAAATCCAGCGCGATTCGGCGTGGCAGGGCCTGCAGGCTGAGAATGCCGAGCAGCTTGGCGGCGCCCGGGTCGAGCTGGGTGAAACGGCCGCTCTTGATGTTGACGTTGAGGTGGCCGCCGAGCTGGTTGAGGCTGAAATCTTCCGGACGGCCGAGCCAGGTGATCTTGCCCTGGACGTTCATGTCGCCGCCCTTCACTGCCTCGGTGTAGCCCAGCCGCTTCATCAGGCGGCCCAGGTTGGCCGAGCTCAGCTTGAGGTCGAGCTCGGTAGTCCGGTGTGCCGAGGCGGACAGCCAGCCGCCGCCTTCGAGCCGGCTGTCCGGGTTGGCCAGCTTGAGGGTGTCGATGCGCAGGCCGCTCTTCTCGACCCGGAACGACAAGTTCAGTTCACCCAGGTCGCGCTCCCGGAAGCTGAACGACTGCGCTGTGAGGTCGACTTCGGCCGGCAGTTCGCCCAGGTCGGTGGCGTCTTGCACCGGATTGGCCGGACCGGTCTCTTCCTTGGGAATGGCGAGTTTGCTGAAGCGACCGGCAAAACGGTTGCCCGGCTGGTCGGCACGGGGACCGTATTCCACTTCGCCCATCACGTTCTGGCCCGACAGCCTGAAGTGCCAGGTCTCCTTGTCGGGCCGGGCCTGAACATGTATTTCGCGCAGCTTGCGACCGAACGCCTTCAGTTCGTTGAAGCTCATGCTGATGTTGCGGATCGGCAAGTCGTCGCCCCCGCCCGTCTTGAAGTCGAGTGCGCGCCAGATATCGAGGTCGAGCTGGCGCAGACTGCCCTGCACGACCAGTCCGGGCTCCTTCGGCAACACGGCCTGCTCGCCGCCGAACATCAGGCCGACCCGGGCCGGGCCGCGGTCGGGCAAGGTCAGCGCCCCGGCCAGCAGGTTGCCGTGCCGGAAGGCGAGGGTGGTCGGCTGCCGATCGGAATCGCGTCCGGTCAGGCTGGTCGGCATGGTTTGCTCGGCCATCTTGCCCAGCGGCGCCGGCAGGTCGATGGCCAGGCCCTTGAGGTCGGATTTGATGTCGAAGACCATTTCACGCTGCTTCAGTGCCACCTCGGCGAGGACGTCGGTACTGCCGCTGACCCGTTTGGCCAGCGCCGCCGGCAGCCATGGCGCCAGGGCGGCGGCGGTCATGTTGCCCCGGAGGTTGGCGCGCACCCGTCCGCCGGTCTCGCTGGCCAGGTTGAGGCTGACCGGCTGGCCGTACAACTGGGCGGCAATGCCGTTGCCCCGGATCCACTCCTCGGTGAAGCCGAGGTTGCCGTTGACCCGACTCAGCGCAGGCAGCTTGCCGCCCAGCTGGACCTGGTTGTCGGTCAGGGTGATCCGGCCGGCGACGCGGCTGTCGACGATGTGCCGCAAAGGCAGCTTGAGCTGGATGGCCAGGTTGGTCTTGCCGGTGGCGCGCAGGGTTTCCGTGAAGCGGCCGCTGTGCTCGTTGACCGGACTTTGCCGGACGAAATCCAGGAAGGCCGGGGTGGCGCCGCTGGCTTGGCCGTCGATGGTCAGTATCTCGTCGAGCGAATGCTGCAGATCGGGGATGATGCCTTTGACCTTGCTCAGGCGGGCCCCGAGTATGTCGCCGGTGTCGGCGGTGATGAGCATGCCCTGGTTCTTGAAGGTGAGCAGGCCGTTGATGCCGGTGATGTGCGGCCAGTCCGGGGCGTAGCCCAGAGTGGCATCGCGGATATGGACGTCGACCTGGAACTCGCCGCCGCCCTGGTCGAACGGGAAGCGGTCGAGTGGACCGTGCAACACCAAACGGGTATCCGGTGAGGTTCCGGCGATGATGCTGTTCTTGACCCATGCGTGGGCATCGTTCCCGACCGCCTTGGGCAGATAGCGCCAGACGGCGTTGCCGTTGCCGCGGCTCAGATGGGCCTTGAGGTCGATCGACGGGGCCTGGTCGGGCCGCCAGGTCAACTCGCCCTTGGCCTCGCCGTCCAGGTCGGCATTGCCGATATCGGCATTTTCCAGTTTGAACAGATAGCCGCCCTTGTCGATGCCGGTCCAGCTCAGCTCGGCGTCGAGCCGGGTGAAATCGAGCGGCTGGCGGAACACCTTTTCGTAGTCGAAGTGGAGCGATTCGCTGTGCAGCCGGGCCTGGCCCTTGTGCTCGTCGGTGTCGATCTCGCCGGACAGGCCGGTAAAGCCGGGCAGGCTGGCGGTGGCATTCATGCCGCCTTCGCGGAAGCGGGCCTGGGCGCGAAAGCGTTCCTTGCCGAGCCAGTCGAACAGGATGTGCTCGACGAAGCCGCGCGGATTGATGCGCGCGATCCAGTCATGCGCCTGTTTGGGCAGCGGCAGCGAGCCGGACAGCGCGGTGAGTGCCTCCAGACGGAGGCTCTCGGCCTCGACCTTGGCGGTCTCCAGCTTGCCTGCGGTGGTCGGGCGCAGCGTGACCTTGACGCTGGCCGGTTCGGCGCTGTGGCCGTCGGGGGTGACGAAGCGGAGTTTTTCGACGTAATAGGTCTGGTCCGGCCCCTTGCGCCGCCAGCCCATGCGGCCGGACACCCTGGCGAAGGCCATCTCGGGCAGGTCGTCGGCCAGGGAAACGGCGACGTCACTCAGGCTGACGTCGCCCACCACGCCCTGGACCAGACCGCCGCCGACATCCATCCAGAAACGTAGATCGCCGGTGCTGCGGCGGACCGCAGACTGCGACCAGGGCGACCAGGTGTTCAGGGCATTGGCGGAAGCGGCCTTGGCGGCCAGGTAGATCTGGCCGGTCCAGGTCTCCGGCTTGTTCACGGTGGTGCCGCGCAAGTCGCCGCGTACATCCAGGTGGTGAGCGGCCGCGTCGGGAGGCAGGGCGGTCAGGCCGAAGCGGTGACGGTCGAACAGGTTGTGCAGGACCAGGTTGACCTGTTCCAGCACCAGCGGCGGTGCCCCGCGTTGTTCGTCGATCCAGGTCAGGCGGCCATCCGATACGGTGGCTATGCGCTGGCGCAGGAGCCAGTCCGGGAAGGGGTTGGGCGGCCCTTCGGTCTTGATCGGGATGCCGGCGACGAACAGCTTGCCGCTGGCGTCGCGGCGGATCTCCAGGCTGGGTTGGTGGAAATCCAGTCGGGCCAGATGCGGCTCCAGAAAGGCCAGGCTGAGCCAGGACAGCGTGGCGTCGACCCGAGTCAGATTGAGCGATACCGGCTGGCCCGGCGGCGCCACGGTGACGCCCGACAGGCTGACGCGCGGATTGAGGTGCCACCAGTCGGCCTCGATGCTGCCGATGCGGACCTGGGCGCCGACCGCGCGGCTGGCGGCGGCCTCGATGTCGGTCTTGTAGCTGTCGATGTCCGGCATGATCACGAAACGCAGGACCAGCGCGATGATGGACATCACGATGATCACCGCGCCCACCAGGTAGACGGCGTAGTGATACAGGTGATGGAGGAATGACTTCATTGAGCGCCGGAAAGGTACGGTTCAGCGTGCTACACAACAATACGGCAACAATGCCACGCCGTGGCGGCGAAAGAAAGGGCCGCGTTCAAGACTGGACTGGGGCCAGGGCGCTTAGTTCGCCGGCGATCGTCGCGGCGTCCAGGCGGGCGAAATCGTCCCGGTTGAAGGTGGTGACCCCGCCCGCCACCTCATACCAGGCATGGCCGGCGCTCCAGGGCGCGGCGGCATGGCTGCCCTGCGGCCGGCGCGGCAGGCAGTACATCCGGCCGCCACTGTAGATCAGGTTGTAGGGCCGGTTCAGGCCATGCAGTACCTCGATGTGGAACCAGGCCTCCAGTGCCGAGTCGAAGACCCGGCAGGGCAGGGGATAGTCGGTATCGCCGCCGTTGTGCCGCCAACAGGCGGCCTCGACCGGCAAGGGTTCGGCGCGCACGAAGGTCTGGAAGTGCAGGTGGTTCACCGAGGCCTGGCCGCCATAGCTGTTGTAGGCCAGGCCGACGCCGGGCAGGGTTTCCGCCAGCGTCTCGGAAAGGTGCCAGACGTACAGATGCCAGTCCTGGGTCAGCCGCTGCGGCAGCTGCCGTTCCGGGTCCGGCACCAGCAGGCCGTGTAGGGGGGCGAAGGGAAACTTGTTGTAGAGCAGGCGGGCCGGGTGCCGGCGCAGCTCGCCCTGCCAGAGTATCTCCGGCTTCAGGAACGGCTTGTTGAACTGAAAGCCGTTCGGGTTGAAGGCCGGCGGCTGGCAGCCGTCCGCCTTCTGGCCGCTGGCCCGGGCCGGACGCAGGGCGCGCAGCGGGTTGAACTGGACCTCCCAGGGGCCGGCGCGGCGCCATTCGGTATCGGAGATGGCCTCGAATCCCATCGCCATCAGCTTCAGGAACACCATCAGGTCGTCGTCCGGATAGGCCAGCCTGCGGCCCGAGCGTAAGCCCTCGCTCACCTCGGCGGCCAGGCTGGCAAAGCGTTCCGCCAGACGGTCCTTGAGCACCGGCCAGATGGCCGGGTCGAAGCAGGCGTTGGCCAGGACCAGGATGAAGGTGCCCAGGCCGGGCTCGGCCAGTTGCCGTTCCAGGCCGGCGACGAAGGCCGCGCGCAGCCGGTCCGGCGCGGCGAACGGATCCGGCAGGGTCATTCCGGCGTATAGCCCAGGTTGGGCGCCAGCCAGCGTTCCGCGGTGGCCAGGTCCCAGCCCTTGCGCCGGGCGTAGTCCTCGACCTGGTCCTTGCCGATGCGGGCGACGGCGAAGTAGCGGCTGTCCGGGTGGCTGAAATAGAAGCCGGACACCGAGGCCATGGGCAGCATGGCGTAGGACTCGGTGAGGGTGACGCCGATGTTTTCCGGCACCTTGAGGAGGTCGAACAGCGCGCCCTTCTCGCTGTGTTCCGGGCAGGCCGGGTAGCCGGGGGCCGGGCGGATGCCGTGGTATTCCTCGTTGATCAGCTGCTCGTTGGTGAGCGCCTCCTCACTCGCGTAGCCCCAGAATTCCAGGCGGATGCGCTGGTGCATGCGTTCGGCGAAGGCCTCGGCGAGGCGGTCGCAGAGGGCCTTGAACAGGATCGCGGAGTAATCGTCGTGGGCGGCCTCGAATTCCTTGACCTTGTCCGCTTCGCGCACACCGGCGGTGACCACGAAGGCGCCCAGGTAGTCCTTTACGCCGGTTTCGGCCGGTGCCACATAGTCGGCGAGGCAGAGGTTGGGCTGCGCGGCCGGTTTCTGCATCTGCTGGCGCAGGTTGTGCCAGACCGTGAGCGGTTGCCCGCGCTGCTCGTCGGCGTAGAGGGCGATGTCGTCGTGGTCCACTGTGTTGGCCGGGAACAGCCCGACCACGGCGCGGGCCTCGATCCAGTTCTCCCGGATTATCTTCCCGAGCATGGCCTGGGCATCGGCAAACAACTTGCGCGCCTCCTCGCCGACCACCGCGTCCTGCAAGATCTTCGGGTAGCGGCCGTGCAGTTCCCAGGCCTGGAAGAAGGGCGTCCAGTCGATCAGCCTGGCCAGGTCGGCAAGGTCGTAGTCCTTGAACACCTGGATGCCGAGCCGTTTCGGCACCGGCGGCTGGTAGGCCGACCAGTCGGTCTGGAACCGATGCGCCCGCGCCTCCGCCAGTGTGACCCGCTTGGCCTCGCCGCGCTGGGCACTGTGGCGCTCGCGCGCCTCGGCGTAATCGGTCTTGGTCCGGGCGACGAAGTCGGCATGCAGGTCGGGGGAGAGCAGTTGCGTGCACACGCCGACCGCGCGGCTGGCGTCCTTCACGTAGACCACCGGGCCTTCATACTGGGTGTCGATCTTGACCGCCGTGTGGGCGATGCTGGTGGTGGCGCCGCCGATCAGCAGGGGTTGCTTCATGCCCAGGCGCTGCATCTCCCTGGCGATGTGGCTCATCTCCTCCAGCGACGGGGTGATCAGGCCGGACAGGCCGATGATGTCGACCTTCTGCTCCTGCGCGGTGTGCAGGATCTTGTCGGCCGGCACCATGACGCCGAGGTCGATGACGTCGTAGGCGTTGCAGCCCAGCACCACGCCGACGATGTTCTTGCCGATGTCGTGCACGTCACCCTTCACCGTGGCCATCAGGATGCGGCCCTTGGGCTTGGATTCGGCGGTCTTGCTGGCCTCGATGTAGGGCGTCAGGTAGGCCACGGCCTGCTTCATGACCCGGGCCGACTTGACTACCTGGGGCAGGAACATCTTGCCGGCACCGAACAGGTCGCCGACCACGTTCATGCCGTCCATGAGCGGGCCTTCGATGACCTTGACCGGGTGGCCGAGGGCGGCGCGCGCCTCTTCGGTGTCGATCTCGATGTATTGGGTGATCCCCTTGACCAGGGCATGGGCGAGGCGCTTTTCCACGGCTTCGCTGCGCCAGGCCAGGTCTTCGGTGACCGACTTGGCCTGGCCTTTCACCGTGTTGGCGAAATCGACCAGGCGGTCGCCGGCGTCGGGGCGGCGGTTGAGCACCACATCTTCCACGCGCGCGCGCAGTTCCGGCTCGATCTCGTCGTAGACGCCCAGTTGGGCGGCGTTGACGATGCCCATGTCCATGCCGGCCTGGATGGCGTGGTAGAGGAACACGGTGTGGATGGCCTCGCGCACCGGGTCGTTGCCGCGGAACGAGAATGACACGTTGGAGACGCCGCCCGAGATGTGGGCATGCGGCAGGTGCTGGCGGATCCAGCGCGTCGCCTCGATGAAGTCGACGGCGTAGTTGGCGTGTTCCTCGATGCCGGTGGCGATGGCGAAGATGTTGGGGTCGAAGATGATGTCCTCGGCCGGGAAGCCGATCACCTCGGTAAGCAGCTTGTAGGCGCGGGCGCAGATCTCGGTCTTGCGGGCGTAGGTGTCGGCCTGGCCCTGCTCGTCGAAGGCCATGACGATCACCGCGGCGCCATAGCGGCGGGCCAGCCTGGCCTTCTCGACGAAGGCGGCCTCACCTTCCTTCATCGAGATCGAGTTGATGATCGGCTTGCCCTGCACGCATTTCAGGCCGGCCTCGATGATCTCCCACTTGGACGAGTCGATCATGATCGGCGCCTTGGCGATGTCCGGCTCCGTGGCGACCAGATTGAGGAAGCGCACCATGGCCGCCTGGCCGTCCAGCATGGCCTCGTCCATGTTGACGTCGATGACCTGGGCGCCGTTCTCGACCTGGTGGCGGCAGATGTCCAGGGCCTCCTCGTACTGGCCCTCCAGGACCAGGCGCTTGAACTTGGCCGAACCGGTGACGTTGGCACGCTCGCCGACGTTGACGAACAGCGAACCGGCGCCGACGTTGAACGGCTCCAGGCCGGATATCCTCAGGGCCGGCTCGATCTCGGGGATGACTCGGGGCGCGCAGTCGGCCACCGCCTCGGCGATGGCCTGGATGTGCTCCGGCGTGGTGCCGCAGCAGCCGCCGACGATGTTGAGCAGCCCGCTCTGCGCCCATTCGCGGAT
>JBAZLW010000064.1:0-10791 GCA_041650095.1 Hydrogenophilaceae bacterium
AGCGGGGTGGCGAGGACGCGGCCCAGGGCCTGATCGGCCTGGATGGCGCCGGTTTCGGTCAGTGGGCGGGCGTCGGCCAGCAGGCGGGCGCGGGCCTCGTCGACGGAGAGCATGGCTTTACTCATTTCAATTCCATCTGTTGCAGTATGAATTCATAGATAGCCGGTATGTCGTCCAGGGCAATGTGCGCGATCGACGCGGCGGGTGCATCGCCCAGCACGGCGATGATGGCGTCGTCGTCCGGGTACAGCCAGGGCTTGCCCAGTTCACTGCGGTGCACCTCCAGCTTGGCGTGGCTGCCGTGGCGGAAGCCCTCCACCAGCACCAGGTCGCAGGGCGACAGCCGGGGCAACAGTTCCGCCAGATCGGGTTCGGGTGCGCCGTCCAGTTCGTGCACCAGCATCCAGCGCCCGGGCGAGGTGAGCAGCACCTCGCCGGCCCCGGCCTGGCGGTGGCGCCAGGAGTCCTTGCCCGGCCGGTCCACCTCGACATCGTGGTGGCTCTGCTTGATCACCGCCACGCGCAGGCCATCCGCCCTGAACAGGGGCAATAAACGCTCGATCAGCGTGGTCTTTCCGCTGCCGCTGTAACCGGCAAATCCGAGTACTTTCATGGCATCATCTTCTCATGGCACGGTGGTCAGGACATGATCTATGTCAAGGCGAACCGATGCCATTGGAGCGACTCTAACCGTCACTTCACCTTTTCGTCTGCCCGTCATGACCAGCAACGCACTCATCGACCGCTTCGGTCGCCGCATCGAATACCTACGGTTATCCGTGACGGATCGCTGCGACCTGCGTTGCGTCTACTGCATCCCCGAGGGCTTCAAGGGCTTCGAGGAGCCGGAGCACTGGCTGACCTTCGACGAACTGGAACGATTGCTCGGCCTGTTTGCCGGCCTCGGTCTCAAGCGCGTGCGTTTCACCGGCGGCGAGCCGCTGCTGCGCCGCAACGTCACCGACCTGGCGCGCCGGGTGGCGGCCATCCCGGGCATCGAGGATCTGTCGCTGTCGACCAACGCTACCCAGTTGGTCCAGCATGCCGAGGCCCTGATGGCCGCCGGGGTGACCCGGCTCAACGTCAGCCTGGATTCCCTGCGCGACGACCGGGTCGAGCGGATCAACGGCCGGCCGGTGCTGGGCCAGGTCCTGGCCGGCCTGGAGGCGGGACGCGCGGCCGGCTTCGCGCCGATCAAGATCAACATGGTGGCGATGCAGGAAAACGTCGACGAGATCGACGCCATGGTCGAATACTGCATCGAACGCGGCTTCATCCTGCGCCTGATCGAGTTGATGCCCATGGGCGATACCGCCCGCAAGATGGGCTATGTCGACCTGCAACCGTTCAAGGAACGGTTGCGCCGGCGCTTCGGCCTGGTCGACGCCCTGCTGCCCGGCGGCGGTCCGGCCCGCTACCTGTCCAGCCCGGACGGCCGTTTCTCGGTCGGCTTCATCACCCCGATCTCGCAGCACTTCTGCGAGACCTGCAACCGCGTGCGCCTGACCGTGGACGGTACCCTGCATCTCTGCCTGGGCCAGGAGGAACGGGTGGAGTTCCGGCCGCTGTTGCGCGGCGGCGCCTCCGATGCCGAGATTGTCGAGACCATCCGGCGCGGCATCGACATGAAACCGGAACGGCACGAGTTCCGCGATGCGCCCGAGAAGATCATGCGCTTCATGAGCATGACCGGCGGCTGATAGAACCGCTAAATACCCGCAAGCATTGAAATTTTTCGACTTTTCAAGCGTCGAGTTTTTTTTAATAATTCGCGCCCCGGTCCATTAATTTCTCACCGCCATGCAACGCACCCTGCTGAAATCCAAGCTGCACCGCGTGCACGTCACCGCGTCGGAACTGCATTACGAAGGTTCCTGCGCCATCGACGAGCTGTTGCTGGAGGCGGCCGACATCCGCGAGTACGAGCAGATCGACATCTACAACGTCAACAACGGCGAGCGTTTCACCACCTATGCCATCCGCGGCCAGCGCGGCAGCGGCATGATCTCGGTGAACGGCGCCGCGGCGCGCAAGGCGGCCGAGGGCGACATCCTGATCATCGCCACCTTCGCCGGCTACAACGAGATCGAGCTGGCCAAGTATGAGCCCCGCCTGGTTTACGTCGACGACAAGAACCGGGTCAAGCGGATCGGTTCCGAGATCCCGGCCCAAGCGGCTTGAGTTTTCTTAGGCCCGCCTGACCCGGCTCCAGTCGAAGCACGGCCCGGGGTCGGTCTTGCGCCCCGGCGCGAGGTCGGAATGGCCGACCACCTCGGCAATCGGGTAGCGCGCATACAACTCCGCCAGCAGGTCGTTAAGACGCGCGTATTGGACGTCCGTGAACGGTACCTCGTCGCTGCCTTCCAGTTCTATCCCCACAGAGAAGTCGTTGCAGCGTTCGCGCCCACGCCAGGAGGAAACGCCGGCATGCCAGGCACGTCGGTCGCAGGCGACGAACTGGATCACTTCGCCGTCACGCCGGATCAGGAAATGGGCCGACACCCGCAGATCCTTGATGGTTGCGTAATAGGGGTGTTCATCCGGGTCGAGCCGGTTGGTGAACAGTTCGATGATGCCGTTGCCGCCGAACTGGCCGGGCGGCAGGCTGATGTTGTGCAGCACCACCAGTTCGATTGCCAGGCCGTCCGGGCGGGCATCGTGATTGGGCGACGGGATGTGCCGGATGTCCGCCAGCCGGCCTTCCAGAGCCATGCCGGTCATGGTTCCTCCTCGGCCGGTTCGGCCAGGGCCTTGGCCATGGCCGGTCGCAGGGCGGCCGGCGTCACCTGGCAATCGAGGCGGGCGTGGTAATGGCCGTCGCGGTACAGGAACAGGCCGGGCAGGTGGAACAGGTCGAAGGCGCGCGCCAGGGCGTGGCTCCGCTGCACATCGACGTGAAACAGCCTGGCTTCGGCCGGAGCCGCCGTCGGCAACAGGCGTTCGACCTGGCGGCAGGTGGCGCAGCCGGCACTGGAGAACAGTACCAAGGCAAGCCCGTCCACCCCCGCCAGGCGGCGGTGGTAATCGAATTCGTCGAGGGGCTGAAATCCGGCCGGTGTCATCCCGTCATTATCCCTTAGAATGCCGCGTCCTTTTTGTGGAGCGTCGTCATGCTGGTCCTGGAAATGTTCTTCTTCCTGATCCTGATCCTGATCGCGGCCGAGGTGTTCGTGAACGCACTGGAACATCTGGGCGAGAAGCTGAAGATTTCCGAAGGAGTGACCGGTTCCGTGTTCGCCGCCGTGGGCACCGCCATGCCGGAGACCATCGTGCCGCTGCTGGCCATCTTCGCCGGCACCCAGAACCAGCTGCTCAACTAGGAGATCGGCGTCGGCGCCATCCTCGGCGCGCCGCTCATGCTGTCCACCCTGTCGCTATGCCTGATGGCCCTGTCGGTCTGGAAAAGGCGCGGCAGCCAGGGTCACCTGAACCCGGAACGAACCGGCCTGACCCGCGACCTGAATTTCTTCCTGGCCGCCTTCGCCCTGTCCTGCGTCGCCCTGTTTGTGCCCCACGAGACGGCGGGCATCCGCGTCATGCTGGCCGTCGTGATGGTATTGATCTATTTCTTCTACGTCATGCTGACCCTCAAGGCCTCGGAAAAACTGGTCCAGGACGGCCACGGCACCGAGGCCGAGGAGCCAATGTTCCTGGCCCGCCTAGGCCTGCCGACCAACTGGACGACCATCCTGCTGCAACTGGGCGCCGGACTGGTCATGCTGGTGCTGGGCGCCAAGGGCTTCATCCACGGCATCGAACAGGCCGCGCCGCTGCTCGGCATCTCCGCCCTAGTGCTGTCGCTGATGATCGTGCCGGTCGCCACCGAGCTGCCGGAAAAGGTCAATTCCATACTCTGGATCCGTCGCCACAAGGATACCCTGGCGTTCGGCAACATCACCGGGGCGATGGTGTTCCAGGGTACTCTGCTGCCGGCCATCGGCATCCTGCTGACGCCCTGGGCGCCGGTGAAAGAGGTGCTGGCCGGCGTGGTCATCACCCTGATCGCCGCCGCCTGGCTGCGCTACATGCTGTCGCGCGGTCAGCTACGGGTCTGGCATCTGGCCATCAACGGTGCGCTCTACGTCACCTATCTGGCCATCGCCCTGAGTTGATCCTGCGCGTCCCCGGCTGTGAGTTTCGATTAAAGACAGTCGCTCCGCTGCCGTTATCGTCGCAACAAGACAACGAGCCGAGGCTCATCTAACGATGGAGCGGACATGAAGAACCGGATCACCCCCACGGCGGCGGAGAGGGTCATGAGGGAAGACGATTTCATCGTCTCCAAGACCGACCCCAGTGGCCGCATCACCTATGGCAATCGCATCTTCATCGAGTTTTCGGGTTATACCGAGCAGGAACTGATCGGCGCCCAGCACAACATCATCCGACACCCGGACATGCCCCGCGGCGTATTCAAGCTTCTCTGGGACACCATCCAGGCCAAGGACGAATGTTTCGCCTATGTCAAGAACATGGCCAAGGATGGCAGCTTCTACTGGGTGTTCGCCAATGTCACGCCCAGTTTCGACAAGGACGGCAATGTGACCGGCTACTTTTCGGTCCGGCGCAAGCCGAGTCCGGAGGCGGTAAAGACCATGGCCGGTCTCTACCAGACCATGCTGGAGATCGAACAGCAGGCCGGGGCACGTGACGCCTGCGACGCTTCGCTCGCGTACCTTACGAAACTGCTCACGGAGAAGGGAACGAGCTATGCGGAATTTATCCTTTCCATCTAAGCTGACTGTTTTCGCCAGCCTGTTCGTCGGCCTGTTCCTGATCGACTTTGGCCTCGAGACCGTGCTGGAGGGGTTCCATTGGCGCGGTCTGGTGTTCACCGGGGTCGCTGTGTTGGTCGGAGTATGGCTGTGGTCACTGGGGAGGAACTACTTCGCACCCCTGGCCTCGCTGTCGGCCGTAATCGGGGATGTCAGCCAGGGTCGTTTCGGGCGCCGTGTCAGCGGCATCGACGACAGCAACGAACTCGGCCGCCTGTCCTGGCAGGTCAACGACATGCTCGACCAGTTGGAAGCGTTTACCCGCGAGCAGAACACCACCTTCCGGCTCCACCTGGATGGCAAGTTCTTCCGCAAGACGATGCCGGCGGGCATGCATGGCGGCTTCCGGAAGGGGTTGGAGAACCAGAACGTGATGCTGGATGCCCTGGAGGCGAATACCCAGCATCACATGCGCAACCAGCTGGTCTCGATGGTGCATGGCCTGAACACCAAGAACCTGCTCGTCAACCTGGCCTCGAACCAGGCCGACCTGATGCATATCACCGATACCATGAAGATGGTCGCGGAGGAGGCCAGCCATACCAACAGCCAGGCCGTGAGCGGCCAGGGATCGGTCAGTCAGGTGGTCGAAAACCTGGCCGAGATTTCCGGCCGTATCGAGCACTCCAGCCAGGCCGTCGACCAGCTGAACGCCAAGGGAAGCGAGATCCAGCAGGCGGTCAGCCTGATCAATGCCATCGCCGACCAGACCAACCTGCTCGCCCTCAATGCCGCCATCGAGGCGGCGCGCGCCGGCGAAGCGGGCCGGGGCTTCGCAGTGGTGGCCGACGAGGTGCGCAAGCTGGCGGAAAACACCAAGAACGCCTCGATCTCGATCGGCAAGATCATGGAAGGCCTGTTGCGTGAGGCGGCGGTCATGCACGAAGACTCTGGCATCATGACCAATCTGGCCCTGACTTCGAGCGGCTACGTCGAGCAGCTGTCGAGCAGTTTCCATCAATTCGCGACCTCGGCGAGCAAGACCCTGGCCATTTCGCAACAGGCACTGGACAAGAGCTTCGCCTCCCTGATCAAGGTCGACCACGTCATCTACAAGCAGCGCACCTATATGGCCATCAACAGCAACGGCGAAGAGGAATACGCCAAGCCGGTCGGTATCGACTGCCATGGCTGCCGGCTGGGCAAATGGTATTACGAGGGCGAAGGCTGGCAGCGTTTCCACTCCGTGCCCTCGTTCAACGCCATGGAGACGCCGCATTGCAATGTCCACGACAGTGCGCATCAGGCACTGGACCTGCTGCAGGGCGGCTGGGAACAGAGCCTGGAAGTTCAGCAACGGATCTACAGCGCCCTGGAAACCATGGAGGCGGGCAGTTCCGGGGTCATGAAGATCATCGACCAGATGGTGGCAGAGAAACACAGTTAGTCTGCCGACTAACTGTGTTTTCAGTGCAGGCTAACCTGCGCAGCAGGTTAAGGCGCGCAGAGCCGGCCGGAGGCAAAACCCCGTGCGGCATCGAGCCTTTCGCCGCAGGGGTTAAACGAGCCCCTTCGGCAGCGGGAAGTTGACCTTCTCCTCGATGCCGTCCTGGAGTTGCACATCGGCCGCCCCGAGCGCCTTCAGGCGGGCGATCACGCCATCCACCAGCACTTCCGGCGCCGAGGCCCCGGCGGTGACGCCGACACAGGTCTTGCCGGCCAACCAGGCCGGGTCGAGCTGGTCGGCGTTGTCGACCATGTAGGCTGGGCGGCCGAGGCCGGCGGCGACTTCGCGCAGGCGGTTGGAGTTGGAACTGTTGAGCGATCCGACCACGATCACCACGTCGCAATGCGCCGACATCTTCTTCACCGCGTCCTGGCGGTTCTGGGTGGCATAGCAGATGTCGTCCTTCTTCGGCCCGATGATGTTGGGAAAACGGGCCCGCAGCGCAGTCACCACGCGGGCGGCGTCATCCACCGACAGGGTAGTCTGGGTGACATAGGCCAGCTTGTCCGGATCGGCCACCGTCAGGCCGGCGACATCGTCCGGGGTCTCGACCAGGAACATGCCGCCGTCGGCCTGGCCCATGGTGCCTTCCACCTCGGGGTGGCCCTTGTGGCCGATCATGACGATCTCGTAGCCCGCCTGGCGCTGCTTGACCACCTCCTTGTGCACCTTGGTGACCAGCGGGCAGGTGGCGTCGAACACATTGAGACCGCGCGCCTCGGCCTCCAGGCGCACCGAGAGCGGCACGCCGTGGGCGCTGAAAACCAGGGTGGCGCCATCAGGAACGTCATTCAGGTCCTCGATGAAGATGGCGCCCTTGGCCTTCAGGTTCTCGACCACGAACCGGTTGTGCACCACTTCATGGCGGACATAGATGGGGGCGCCGAAGCGCACCAGGGCGGCCTCGACGATGGCGATGGCGCGGTCGACGCCGGCGCAGAAGCCGCGTGGGTTGGCGAGCAGGACGTGATCAGGCATGTTGGATGGCGAGGATGTGTACTTCGAATTCGATCGGCAGGCCGGCGAGCGGATGGTTGAAGTCGACCCGCACGGTCTCGGGGCCGGCTTCCAGGAGGGTGCCGGTCAGGGTCTGGCCGTTGGGCAGTTCGAAGTCGACCTGGCGTTCCGGAATCAGCTCCAGGTCGGCGGGGAAGTCGGTGCGCGGCAGGCTCTGCACCAGATTCTCGTCGCGGTCGCCGAAGGCCTGCCAGGGCATCAGATCGAAGACCTGACGCTCGCCCTCGGCCAGGCCGACCAGGGTCTGTTCCAGACGCGGATCGATCTCGCCGTCGCCAAGACGGAAGGTCTCCGGCGCCTCCGGGAAGGTGTTGGCGATCTCCTGGCCGTAGCTAGCGATGCGGTAATGCAGGGTGACCCGGTCGCCGGGCTGGATGCTAGTCATGCCGGTTCGCGCCGGAGGGCGTCCAGGATCAGCAGGGCGGCGCCCAGCGTGATGCCGGAATCGGCGACGTTGAAGGCCGGCCAGTGCCAGGCGCCGACATAGAAGTCGAGGAAGTCGATGACATGGCCGTATAACACGCGGTCGACCACGTTGCCGAGCGCGCCTCCCATGATCAGGGCCAGGGCGGCGCAAAACTGCGCCCGGCCGCGGGTTCGGCGCAACAGGTGCAGGATCACCACGGCGGCGGCCAGGGCCAGGGCGATGAAGAAGCCGCGCTGCCAGCCCGGCTGGTCGGCGAACAGCGAGAAGGCGGCGCCGGTATTATGGACGTGGACCAGGTTGAAGAACCCGGTCAGCGGGACGACGTCCTGGTAGGGTGCCAGCTTGGCGATTACCGCGAGCTTGGTGAGCTGGTCGAGCACCAGGGTCAGCCCGGCCAACCAGAGCCAGGAAAGGCCTGTTTTCCGCGGCTGTGGAATCATTCCGTCATCGCGAGGAGCGGCCTTTAGCCGCGAGCGCAGCGTGGCGGGACGCGGCGATCCATGAGTTTGCGGTTCATCAACCGGGCTGGATTGCTTCGCTTCGCTCGCAATGACGGCATGGGGGGCATCCGGCGATGCGTCAGGCGTGCTCACGCGCTTCCCCTTCGCCGTGCAGGTTGCTCACGCAGCGGCCGCACAGGCCCGGATGGGCCGGGTCGGCGTCGACATCGGCGCGCACGTGCCAGCAGCGCTCGCACTTGGCATGGCCGAGCGCCCCGACCTCGACCCGGGTCTCGCCACTGGCCTTCTCGACCCGGGCGGCCGAGGTGATGGTGACGAAGCGCAGGTCGTCGCCCAGACTGCTCAGCAGGTCGTGGTCCTCGCCATCGGCAAAGAAGGTCAGGTCGGCCTGCAGCGACGAGCCGACCTGGCCTGAGGCACGCAGTTCCTCGATTTGCTTGGTGGCCAGGCCGCGCAGCTCGCGCAGGCGGGCCCAGCGGACTAGCAGCGTGTCTTCGTCGGCCTGTCTGGGCAGGTCGTGCCAGACCGACAGGAACACGCTGTCGGCCTTGCAGTTGAGGGCCCAGACCTCCTCGGCGGTGAACGACAGGATGGGTGCCATCAGCCGGGTCAGGGTCTGCAGTATGTGCCAGAGCGCGGTCTGGGCCGAGCGGCGGGCGGCCGAGTCGGCGCCGGCGGTGTACAGACGGTCCTTGAGGATGTCGAGGTAGAAGGCGCCCAGGTCCTCGGAGCAGAAGTGGTGCAGCCGCTGCACTGCGCTGTGGAAGCTGTAGACCCGGTAGTCGGCCAGGACCTCCTCCTGCATCTGTCGGGTCAGAGCGATGGCGTAGCGGTCGATCTCCAGCCATCGTTCGGCCGGCAGGCCGTTGTCGCCCATGACGAAATCGGCGGTGTTGGCGAGCAGGAAGCGTAGGGTGTTGCGGATGCGCCGGTAGGCCTCGACCACGCGCTTGAGGATCTCGTCCGAGATGGTCAGTTCGCCCGAGTAGTCGGTGCTGGCCACCCACAGGCGCAGTATCTCGGCGCCCAGGGTGTCGGACACCTTCTGGGGGGCGATGACGTTGCCCTTGGACTTGGACATCTTCATGCCCTTGCCGTCGACCACGAAGCCGTGCGTGAGCAGGGCCTCGTAGGGGGCGTGGCCGTCGGTGGCGCAGCCGGTCAGCAGCGAGGACTGGAACCAGCCGCGGTGCTGGTCGGAGCCTTCGAGATAGAGGTCGGCCGGGTGCTTCAGGCCTTCGCGCTCCTTGAGCAGGCAGGCATGGGTGACGCCGGAGTCGAACCAGACGTCCAGGGTGTCGCCGGCCTTTTCGTAGTCGTCGGCATCCTTGCCCAGCAGTTCGGCCGGGTCGAGGCTGAACCAGGCCTCGATGCCCTGCTGTTCCACGCGCTTGGCGACTTCTTCGAGGATTTCCTGGGAGCGCGGATGCAGTGCGCCGGTCTGCTTGTGCATGAAGAAGGTGATCGGCACGCCCCAGTTGCGCTGGCGCGAGACGCACCAGTCCGGACGATTCTTCATCATCGCGGTCAGGCGCTCGCGGCCCCAGGACGGGAAGAACTCGGTGTCCTCGACCGCCTGCATGGCCTTGGCGCGCAGCCCTTCCTTGTCCATGCCGATGAACCACTGCCGGGTGGCGCGGAAGATGATCGGCGTCTTGTGGCGCCAGCAGTGCGGGTAGCTGTGCTGAATCTTTTCCTGGGCCAACAGGTGGCCGTTGTCGGTGAGGGCCTCGATCACCGTCTTGTTGCCGGCCCAGATGGACTGGCCGCCGACCAGTTCGGTGTCAGGGTAGAACTTGCCGTCGCCGCCGACCGGGTTGGCAACCTCGAGGCCGTATTTCAGGCCGGCGACATAGTCGTCGTGGCCGTGGCCGGGGGCGATGTGGACCAGGCCGACGCCGGCATCGGTGCTGACGAAGTCGGCCAGGATCACCGGCACTTGGCGGTCGTAGAACGGGTGCTGAAGCTTCAGGCCTTCCAGGGCGGCGCCCTTGACCTGGGCCAGGGTCTCCACGGCCTCGAAGCCGTAGCGCTTGATCGCCGCCTCGGCCAGGTCGCGGGCCAGGATCAGGAGGCCCTTGGGCGTGCGGACCAGGTCATAGGTCAGGTCCGGATGCACGGCCACGGCCTGGTTGGCCGGCAGGGTCCACGGCGTGGTGGTCCAGATCACCGCGTAGGCCGGGCAGTCGCCGTCGGCGGGCAGGCCGATCCGTTTGGCCAGGTCGGCGCAGTCGGCGACCGAAAAGGCGACGTCGATGGCCGGCGAGGCCTTGTCCTCGTACTCGACCTCGGCCTCGGCCAGGGCCGAGCCGCAGTCGACGCACCAGTGCACCGGCTTGGCGCCCAGGTAGAGGTGGCCGTTGGCCTGGATTTTCCCAAGCTCGCGGATGATGTCCGCCTCGAAGCGGTAGTCCATGGTCAGGTAGGGGTTGTCCCAGTCGCCCAGGACGCCCAGGCGGATGAAGTCGGCCTTCTGGCGCTCGACCTGGCTGGCGGCGTATTCGCGGCACAGTTCGCGGAATTTCGCGGCGGGGATACTCTTGCCGTGGGTCTTCTCGACCACCAGTTCGATGGGCAGGCCGTGGCAGTCCCAGCCCGGCACGTAGGGGGCGTCGAAGCCGTCCAGGGTGGCGGTCTTGACGATGATGTCCTTGAGGATCTTGT
>JBAZLW010000065.1:0-10782 GCA_041650095.1 Hydrogenophilaceae bacterium
CAACGAGGGCAAGCTGATCGCCGTCTGCGCCGCTGATGACAGTGAGCGCCTGCTCACCGCCATGCGTGCCCACCCGCTCGGCCGCGCGGCCGCCGTGATCGGCCGGGTGGTGGCGGACGGCAACCGTTTCGTGCAGATGCAGACCCGCTTCGGCGGCCGCCGGATGGTCGACTGGCTGTCCGGCGAACAGCTGCCCAGGATTTGCTGAAATGCTGACCTACTACCAGCGCAACAAGGCCCATGCCCGCGGGTTGCGGGGCCGGATGACGGAGGCGGAGCAGAGGCTTTGGTTCCATCTGCGGCGTGACCAACTGGGTGTGCGGTTCTATCGGCAACGACCGCTTGGGCCCTACATTGTTGACTTCTACTCGCCGAAGGCGCGATTGGTGACCGAGTTGGATGGCAGCCAGCATTTCGAGCCGAGGCATCGTGCACGGGATGCGGTACGGGATGGCTGGCTGCAGTCGCAGGGGATCGTGGTTTTGCGCTTCGATGACCGGCAGGCCCTGCTGGAAACAGAGGCGGTTCTGGAGGTGATTCTTGCGGCGGTGCAGAAGGCCATGGGTGGAGAAATCCCCCTCACCCCCCCTTTGGAAAAGGGGGGAGACAACCGCACGCCACCGGACGGTTCCCCCCTTTGCAAAAGGGGGGATAGGGGGGATTTAGCGACCTTGCCCAAGGAGGCTGACTGACCCATGCGCATCCTGCTCATCAGCCATGCCTTCAACAGCCTGACCCAGCGCCTCTACGTCGAGCTGGCCGGCCAGGGCCATGAGGTCTCGGTCGAGTTCGACATCAACGACAGCGTCACCACCGAGGCGGTCGAGCTGTTCCGGCCCGACCTGATCCTGGCGCCCTACCTGCGCCGGGCCATCCCGGAGGCGATCTGGCGTTCGCATCTATGCCTGATCGTCCACCCCGGCCCGGTCGGCGACCGCGGCCCCTCGGCCCTGGACCGCGCCATCCTGCGCGGCGAGAGCGAGTGGGGGGTGACGGTGCTGCAGGCCGAGGCCGAGATGGACGCCGGCCCGGTCTGGGCCAGCGAAAACTTCGCCATGCGCCCGGCCGGCAAGTCCAGCCTGTACCGCAACGAGGTCACCGAGGCGACGGTGCGTGCGCTGGGCACGGCGCTGGCCCGCCTGCCCGACTACCGGGCCGGGCGCTGGCAGCCTATCCGGCCGCCGCTCGGGCCGCTGCTGCCGCTGCTCGGCCAGGCCGAGCGCGCCATAGACTGGGCACGCGACGACACCGCCACGGTGCTGCGCAAGATCGCCGCCGCCGACGGCTTCCCCGGCGTCGCCGACCAGCTGTTCGGCCAGGACTGCCATCTATATGACGCCCGCGCCTTTGCCGCCAGCGGCCGGCCCGGCGAACTGATCGGCCGGGCTGGCGCCGGCATCGTCCGGGCCACGGTCGACGGCGCGGTCCGGATCGGCCATTGCCGGCGCCGCGATGGTCTGGCCATCAAGCTGCCGAGCGTGCAGGCCTTTCCGGAGGCGGACGAACTGCCGGAGCTGGCCGCCGACGACGGCGTCATCCGCTATCGCGAGGAGGGCGCCGTCGCCATCCTGGAATTCGATTTCTACAACGGCGCCATGGCCCCGGCCGACTGCCAGGCCCTGCTGGCGGCCTATCGGGCGGCCCTGCAGCGGCCGACCCGGGTGATCGTCCTGGCCGGCGGGGCCGACTTCTTCAGCAACGGCCTGGACCTCAAGCGCATCGAGGCGGCCGGGTCGCCGGCCGACGAGTCCATGCGCAACATCGAGGCCATGGACGACCTCTGCCAGGCCATCATCGAGACCGGCAGCCACCTCACCGTGGCGGCGCTCAGGGGCAATGCCGGCGCCGGCGGCGCCTTCCTGGCCCTGGCGGCCGACCGGGTGTGGGCGCGCGACGGCGTCATCCTCAACCCGCACTACAAGAACATGGGCAACCTGTACGGCTCGGAATACTGGACCTACCTGCTGCCCAGGCGGGTGGGCGCGGACCACGCCGGCGCCATCATGGCCCACCGCCTGCCCCTGGGGGTGGCCGAGGCGGTCGCGCTGGGTTTCATCGACGGCCATTTCGGCGCTGCCCCGGCCGAATTCCTGGACCGGGTGGTGGCCGAGGCGGTCGCGCTGGCCGCCGCACCTGACTTCGCCGAACGGCTGGCGGAGAAACGCGCCCAACGTGCCGTCGACGAGGCGGCCCGGCCGCTGGCCGACTACCGCGCCGCGGAGCTCAGGCACATGCGGCGCAATTTCTACGGCTTCGATCCCAGCTACCACGTGGCGCGCCACCACTTCGTGCACAAGACGCCACTGTCCTGGACGCCGCGCCACCTGGCGGCGCACCGGGAACTGGGCTGGCGGGTGCCGGAGGAAGAACGGGAAATCGTCATTCCCGCGTAGGGCGGATGAGCGCAGCGCTCATCCGCCCTACATGCTTGGTTTTGAGGCTCAGGACGACTTGATCAGGGTGCCGACGCCCTGGTCGGTCATGATCTCCAGCAGCAGGGCGTGCTCGACCCGGCCGTCGATGATGTGGACGTTCTTCACCCCGCTCTTGGCGGCATCCAGGGCCGAGCCGATCTTGGGCAGCATGCCGCCGGACAGGGTGCCGTCGGCGACCAGTTCGTCGATCCGCTTGGGCGTGAGGCCGGTGAGCAGGTTGCCGTCCTTGTCGAGCACGCCGGGGGTGTTGGTGAGCAGGACCAGCTTCTCGGCCTTGAGCACCTCGGCCAGCTTGCCGGCCACCACGTCGGCGTTGATGTTGTAGGTCTCGCCCTCTTCGCCGACGCCGATCGGGGCGATCACCGGGATGAAGTCGCCGGAATCCAGGAAGGCGATCAGGCTGGGGTCGATCTTGGTGATCTGGCCGACCTGACCGATGTCGATCAGGTCGCCCGGGATGTCCTTGTTCGCCATCATCAGCTTCTTGGCCCGGATGAAGCGGCCGTCCTTGCCGGTCACACCCACCGCCTTGCCGCCGGCCTGGTTGATCAGGTTGACGATCTCCTTGTTGACCTGGCCGCCCAGGACCATCTCGACCAGTTCCATGGTCTCGGCGTCGGTCACCCGCATACCCTGGATGAATTTGCCTTCCTTGCCGACCCGCTTCAGGAGGTCCTCGATCTGCGGGCCGCCGCCGTGCACCACCACCGGGTTGAGGCCGACCAGCTTGAGCAGGACCACGTCGCGGGCGAAGGCGGCCTTGAGCACGGGGTCGGTCATGGCGTTGCCGCCGTACTTGATCACCACGGTCTTGTCCCAGAAGCGCTGGATGTAGGGCAGCGCCTCGGCGATGACCCTGGCCTTGTCGGCGGCGGAGATGTGGGAGAGGGGCATGGCGATTCACCGTGGCTGTTGAGTCAGCCGATTTTACAAAAGAAAAGGGCGGCCGCAGCCGCCCTTTTGTACCACGGCCGCCGTCTATTCGATGGTCAGCCGCCGGGTCGCCGAAACCGCCCGCTTGGGCAGAGTCAGCTCCAGCACGCCGTTGTCGAACCTGGCCTTGGCGCCGGCCTCGTCGACATCCTGGCCGAGGCTGAAGCTGCGCGACACCTTGCCGTAGTAACGCTCGCTGTGGATGACCTTTTCGCCTTCCTTCTGCTCGCTCTCGCGCTTGACTTCGGCCGCGATGGTGACCATGCCGGCCTCGACGTTGACGTGGATATCCTCCTTCTTCACGCCCGGCATCTCGGCATGCACGGTATAGGACTTGTCGTTTTCCTTGACGTCCATCTTGATCTCGACCGCGGGCTCGCCGCCGGAATAACGCACCGGACGGACGAAGAAGCCCTTCATCAGGTCATCGAACAGATTGTCAACTGCAAACGGATCACGACGTACGATGTTTGTCATGGTCTATCTCCTTTCTTCAATCTGGTTCGGCGACTGCCTCACCTGGTACATTAAATATAGCCGATGCTGGTACTTCAAGACCCCCGTATCTCATTAATTTGTTTGATAAAAACGTCAATTGCGGGGGTATCATGAGGGCGGGGAAGGGCAACCAAGCCACTGGGGTTTTCCCGGTCGACAGAAGTAGACCCGACCAAGACGTAATTCTTTTATTTCCGAGGAGATGGACATGAATCGCAAGCAGAACATCACCCTGCCCCTGATCGCCGGCTTCCTTGCCGGCCTGGTCGTGCTGCCGGCCGCGGCCGCCGACAATCCGTTCGCGGCACGTGCCTCGGCGGACGGCTACCGGATCGCAGCTGCCGAAGCCAAGTGTGGTGAAGGCAAGTGTGGTGCTGCCATGGGCATGGGCGACAGCACGAAGGCCGACCCTGGCAAGACTACCGCCGAGAAGGCCGTGACCGAGAAGACCAAGGTCAAGGCGAAAGCCAAGACTAAGACCAAGGCCAAGACCACGGAAGCGACGATGAAGTGCGGCGAAGGCAAGTGTGGCGCCGCGATGGGCATGACCGAGCAGGACAAGGCCAAGATGCAGAAGTCCGAAGAGGGCAAGTGCGGCGGCAGCAAGAAGTAACCGGATTGCCGATCGGCCGGCCCCGCGGCGAGTGCGCGGGGTCGCGCCGGACAGCCGGCGATGGGCCTCAGTTCGTCATTAAGCCCCGGATCATGTAGTAGAGCAGCGCGGCCATGATCGCCGAGGCCGGCACGGTGATCACCCAGGCGGCGGCGATGCGCAGGAGTTGCGAGCGCTTGACCAGCTCCTGGCGGTAGATCTTCTTCAGGCCCTTGCGCTCCATCTTGGAGAAATGGGCCGGGTCCAGATGCAGTTTTGCTTGTTCCTTCAGTTCCGCCAGCAGGCGGCCCTTTTCCTCGATCGAGGCCGGCCGGAACCGGGCCATGAAGGCGTTGATCGCTTCCTGGTCGTCCTCGGCATGGTGGGCCATGATCACCTCCATGATGCGGGCGTAATTGCTTTTCAGATACTCGCGCAGGAAGCCGACCCCGAATACGCCGCCCACTGCGATGTGGGTCGAGCTGACTGGCAGGCCAAGCTGGGAGGCGACGATCACCGTGATGGCGGCCGACATGGCGATGCAGAAGGCACGCATCTGGTCCAGTTCGGTGATCTCCGAGCCGATGGTGCGGATCACCTTGGGTCCGTACAGGCCAAGCCCGACGGCGATGCCGATGGCGCCCACCACCATGACCCAGAGCGGGATGGTGGCCTTCTGACCGACTTGGGCGCCGCCGTGTACGATCACGTCGCTGATCGCCGCCAACGGACCGACCGCGTTGGCGACGTCGTTGGCGCCGTGGGCGAAGCTGAGCAGGGCGGCGGAAAAGATCAGCGGCGTGGTGAACAGCTGGTTGACGCTCTGTTTGGGCGTTTCGCCGGTCAACCGCCGGTTGGCGGCGATCGGCCCGACCAGCAGGTAGGCAACGACCCCGATCACCAGGCCAATCAGGGTGGCAGTGAGGAAATCCACCTTCCAAACCTTGTTGAGTCCCTTGAGGATCAGGTAGGTACTGAATGCCCAGGCCATGATGGCCACCAGCAGGGGCACCATCCTGCGGCCGGCGGCGATCATGTCCGGCTTGTAGGTGATGGTGCGCTTGACCAAGTACAGGAAGGCCGCCGCTACCACGCCGCCCAACACCGGCGAGATCACCCAGCTGGCGGCGATAGTGCCCATCTTGGTCCAGTTGGCGACGTCGAAGCCGCTGGCGGCGATGCCCGCGCCCAGGACGGCACCGACGATGGAATGGGTGGTGGAGACCGGGGCGCCCATGGCGGTGGCGATGTTCAGCCACAGGGCGCCGGCCAGCAGGGCCGACATCATCAGCCAGACGAAGGAGTCGCCGCTGCCGACCCGGCTCTGGTCGATGATGCCGTTGCGGATGGTTTCTACCACGTCGCCACCGGCGATCAGGGCGCCGGCGGCCTCGAAGGTCGCCGCGAGGACCAGAGCGCCGGTCAGGGTCAGGGCCTTGGAGCCGACGGCCGGGCCGACGTTGTTGGCAACATCGTTGGCGCCGATGTTCATCGCCATGTAGCCGCCGATCATGGCGGCGATGACCAGCATCAGGTTGCCATCCCCCTCGCCGCGCATGGCGACGAACAACATCACTCCGACGATGAAGAGCAGGCCGATGCCGAGTCGGAACAGTTCATTCTGGCCGGGTTTGGTGGCTTTTTCGATTTCGTTGAGGTGCTTGAATTCCATAAGCCGCCGGTCGCGCATAATCAGATACGGTTATCGATTATCGTTGATCCATCGGTTGTCACAAAATTTTCATCCAATCGTCATAACATCATGGCAACTCCAATACGCGGAGGCAGAGATGTCCGCCACCATACTGGTCGTCGAAGACGAACCCGGGATACAGGAAGTACTGAAATTCAACCTGTCGTTGCAGGGCCATGACGTGATCGTGGCCGGCGACGGCGAGGACGCGCTGAACCTGCTGCGCGGCGCCCTGCCGGACATCATCCTGCTCGACTGGATGCTGCCCGGCATGTCCGGCGTCGATGTCGCCCGCCGGGTGCGCGGCGACAGCCGCCTGAAGGGCATCCCGATCATCATGCTGACCGCGCGCGCCGACGAGCGCGACAAGGTACTCGGGCTCGACACCGGCGCCGACGACTACATCACCAAGCCGTTCTCGCCGCGCGAGCTGATGGCCCGGATCAAGGCCGTGTTGCGTCGACGGGCGCCCGAGATGACCGAGGATCTGGTCGAGGTCGGTGGCCTGCGCCTGGACCCGGCCAGCCACCGGGTTTTCGGTGGCGACACCGCCCTGGACCTGGGGCCGACCGAATTCCGTCTGCTGCACTTTTTCATGACCCACCCGGAGCGGGTCTATTCCCGCTCCCAGTTGCTCGACCACGTCTGGGGCGACCATGTCTTCGTCGAGGAACGCACCGTCGACGTCCATATCCGCCGCCTGCGCAGCGCCCTGGAGGCCTCGGGCCATGACCGCCTGATCCAGACCGTGCGGGGGGCCGGTTATCGGCTTTCGGCCACTTTGAACTAAACTGCGTTCTCCCCGAAAAAAACACTCCTTACACATGCGGGAATTCTGGTGGCACCGCCTCCCGGCCGCGGCCGGATTTGGTCTGATCTTCCTGATCTTTCTCGCCAGCCACGGGCTGGTGGTGGCCCTGTCGGTCACGCTGCTGGTGCTGCTGGCCTATCTGCTGCGCCATCTATGGCAGTTGGCCCAGCTCGATTCCTGGTTGATGCATCCCGATCGTCCGGCGCCCAGGGGGGTCGGTGAATGGGGCGATGTCTTTTACCGGCTCGGCAAGTTGTGGCGCCTGCGCCGGGACGGCCAGGATGTCGCCATGGCCAGCCTGGAACAGATGCTGCAGGCCACCCGCTCGCTGCCCGACGGCGTGGTCATACTCGACCAGCGCGACCGCATCGCCTGGCTGAACGATGCCGCCGAGCGCTACCTCGGCCTTTCCCGCACGCGCGACATCGGCCAGTTCGTCTATTACCTGCTGCGTAATTCCCGCTTCGTCGAATGGCTGACCCTGGACGACCTGTCGCAGTCCCTGCGCATGCGTGCGCCGGCCAAACCCGAGACCACGCTCAACCTGCAGATGGTCAGGGTATCGCTCGACCAGCGCATGCTGTTGGCCCACGACATCACCGAACTGGAGCGAGTCGACGCCATGCGGCGCGACTTCGTCGCCAATGTCTCGCATGAACTGCGCACGCCGGTGACGGTGATCGCCGGCTTCCTGGAGACCTTCGACGAGATGGAGCGGCCCGATCCCGAAGGGGTCAAGAAGCACGTCCACCTGATGCGCGAGCAGTCCGACCGGATCCGCCACCTGCTCGACGACCTGCTGGCGCTGGCCCGGCTGGAAGGCGAACAGGACATGAAGAACGAGACCGTCGACGTGTCCGGCATGGCCGGGGCGCTGGCCGACGAGGCGCGTTCACTGAGCCAGGGACGCCACGAGATCCGGCTCGAGATGAGTACGCGGGCCAAGCTAATCGGCAGCAGTCTGGAACTACACAGTGCCTTCGGCAACCTGGTCAGCAATGCCGTGCGCTATACCCCGGCGGGCGGTCGCATCACCCTGCGCTGGGCACTCACGGAAGGCAACGGCGCCGAATTTTCGGTCAGCGATACCGGCGAGGGCATCGAGCCGCAGCATATCCCGCGCCTGACCGAGCGGTTCTACCGGGTCGACCGGGGCCGCTCGCGCGCCACCGGCGGCACCGGACTGGGCCTGGCCATCGTCAAGCACGTGCTGCAGCGGCACCAGGGCAAGTTGAAGGTGGAGAGCGCGCTGGGCAAGGGCAGCACCTTCACGGCGCTGTTGCCGGCCGATCGGGTCATCCCGGAGCCGGCCCCAGGCGTGCCGCCAACGCCTGAATCAGCCGCGGCCTGAGATCGGCCACGGTCGCTGCCGTCGCGGCGGGGTTCCTGGCTGCGGCCCAGACGGCATCGGGAAAGTGGCGGTCGCCGGCAAACCGGGGAATCACATGCCAGTGCAGGTGCGGCACCAGGTTGCCCAGGCTGGCCAGGTTGATCTTGTCCGGGTTGAGCACCTCGCGCAGCGCGTCCTCGACCTTGAGCACGGCGATCATCATGCGCTGCCGGCTCGCCGGCGGCAGGTCGGTCATCTCCTTGACATGCGCATTCAGGATCACTCGGCAGAAGCCCGGATAGTCGGGATCGCCGACCAGGATCACCCGGCAGAAGTCGTCGCGCCAGAGGATGTCCTGGCCCGCCGTGTCGCAGAGCGGGCAAGCGCTCACAACAGGACCTTCTCGACCACGTCGCCCCGGTTGGCCCGGGCGACGAAGTCCGCCAGCCAGTTCTTGCCCAGGAGGTTCTTCGCCAGTTCGATGACGATGTAGTCGGCCTCGGTGCCGGCCTCGTCGCCGTAGCGCGCCAGGCCCTGCAGGCAGGACGGGCAGGAGGTCAGCAGCTTGACCTGGCTGCCCGGGCTGTCCGCGCGCAGGCCGTCGGCGACCCGGATGATCTCCTCCGACTTGCGGAATTTCACCTGGGTGGCGATGTCCGGCCGGTTGGCCGCGAAGGTGCCGGCCTCGCCGCAGCAGCGCTCGGACAACTTCACGTCGGCGCCGAGCAGGGCCTTGGCGGTGTTGAGCGGATTGCCCAGCTTCATCGGGGTGTGGCAGGGGTCGTGGTACATGTAGCGCACCCCGCTCACGCCTTCGAGCTTCACCCCCTTCTCGGCCAGGTATTCGTGGATATCCATGAGCCGGCAGCCGGGGAAGATCTTGCCGAATTCGTACTTCAGCAACTGGTCCATGCAGGTGCCGCAGGACACCAGGACGGTCTTGATGTCGAGGTAGTTGAGGGTGTTGGCGACGCGGTGGAACAGGACCCGGTTGGCCGTGGTGATGGCCTCGCCGCGCTCGCGGTCGCCGACCGAGATCTGCGGATAGCCGCAGCACAGGTAGCCGGGCGGCAGCACGGTCTGGGCGCCGACCTCGTGCAACATCGCCAGGGTGGCCAGGCCGACCTGGGAGAACAGGCGCTCCGAGCCGCAACCCGGGAAATAGAACACCGCCTCGGTATCGTCGCCGTTGCTCTTGTCCGGGTTGCGCAGGATGGGGATGACCTTGGCGTCTTCGAGGCCGAGCAGGGCGCGCCCGGTCTTGTTGGGCAGGCCGCCGGGCAGCGGCCGGTTGAGGAAGTGGATGACCTGTTCGGCCACCGGCGGCCTGCCGACCGAGGCGGGCGGCAGGCGCTTCTGGCCGCGGTCCAGGCCCAGGCGGTGGACCATCTGGTAGCCCAGGCGCTGGCCGAAATAGCCGAACTCGATCAGGCCCTTGCGCAGGAAGCGGATGGCGCGGTCGTCGGTGCTGTTGAGGAACCACTGGGCCAGGCTGCTCATCAGGCGCGGCTTCTTCTTGCCGGTGCTCTTGAGCAGATGGCGCATGGCCATGGAGACGTCGCCGAAGTCGATGTCGACCGGGCAGGGGTTGACGCACTTGTGGCACACCGTGCAGTGCTCGGCGACGTCGTCGAACTCGTCGAAATGCCTGAGCGAGACGCCGCGCCGGGTCTGCTCCTCGTACAGGAAGGCCTCGATCAGGAGCGAGGTGGCGAGGATCTTGTTGCGCGGCGAATAAAGCAGGTTGGCGCGCGGCACATGGGTGTTGCACACCGGCTTGCACTTGCCGCAGCGCAGGCAGTCCTTGATCGAGTCGGCGATGGCGCCGATCTCGGACTGTTCCATGATCAGGGATTCCGTTTCCAGCAGGCTGAAGCTGGGCGTGTAGGCGTTCGACAGGTCGCCGCCGTGGGCCAGCTTGCCCTTGTTGAAGCGGCCCTCGGGGTCGACCTGGCGCTTGTAGTCGGCGAACGCGGCGATGGCCGCCTCGGGCAGGTATTCCAGCTTGGTGATGCCGATGCCGTGCTCGCCCGAGATCACCCCGCCGAGGTCGACGGCCAGCTTCATGATCCGCGCCACCGCGGCGTTGGCGGCGGCCAGCATGGCGTAGTCGTCGGAGTTGACCGGGATATTGGTGTGCACGTTGCCGTCGCCGGCGTGCATGTGCAGGGCGACGAAGACCCGGCCCTTGAGCACCTGCTTGTGGATGCGGTCGCAGGCGGTCAGGACCGGTTCGTACTCGCGCCCGGTGAACAGCTGGCGCAGTTCGTTGCGCACCTCCTTGCGCCAGGAGATGCGGTCCTCGTGCAACTGCACGGCGCGGAACACCGGCTCCTCGTCCAGGCGCTCGAGGCGGTCGAGCCAGCGCCCCCGTACCCGTTCGATCAGGGCGAGGGCGCGGGTGCGCCGCTCCTCGGTGAGCTGGGGGTCGGCGCTGACGTCGTCTTCCTGCTCGAACAGGGGCAGGCGGCCCTTGAAGAAGGTCTCCAG